>DASZFV010000185.1:0-9577 GCA_035939455.1 Polyangia bacterium | reverse complement strand
GCGTACGAGTCCGGCTCCGGCTTGCCGCGCGGGTAGTCCTCGGCGCCGAGCACGAGCGCGAAGGCATCGCGCACGCCCAGGCTGTCGAGCGCGTCGAGGACCTCGCCCCGGCTCGCGCCCGAGACGACCGCCAGCGTCGAGCGGGCCGCGAGGCGTCGCACGGCCGCCACGGCGCCCGGGAGCGCCCGATACCCGCTCGCGAGGAGCGCGCGCTTCTCCTCGACGGCCGCCGCGATGAGCGCCGGCATGGTCACGTCGAGCGCGTGGTTCGCGACGATGCGCGCGTGGATCTCGTTCCACGAGTGCCCGATGACAAACGCGCGCTCATCGGCCGACAGCTCGGCGCGCCAGCGCCGCGCCGCCAGCACGACGGACTCGACGTTCTCGCGCTCCGAGTCGACCAGGGTCCCGTCGAGATCGAAGAGGATGGCGTCGGCGACGGGCGCGGGCGGCATGGGCGCGCCCCTTCTACCGCGGCCGGCGCGCTCCGTCACTGTGGCGCGAGCGCGCTCGTGGGGACGACGGCCTTGGGCTCGTGGGCGCTGCTCCACGACAGCACCGCGCTCGCGCTGCCCCCGCCCTCGAAGTACTCGAGGACGATGTCGACGGGCTGGCCCGCCGTCAACATGATGGGCTTCGTCGCGTCCTCGCTCACCGAGTGGATGACGAAGTGATCGATGACGTCCTGTCCGGCGATGAAGAGCCGGTCACCGTCGTCGGTCGCCGCGTAAAAGGTGTACGGCTCGCTGAAGCGCGCCGTGACCTTGCCGCGCCAGCGCACGGAGAAGTTGTCGACGTTCAAGAGCGGGCTCGGTGAGCCGAGCCCCCAGTCGAAGTCGATCGTGCGGTCGGTGCGCGTGAACGCCAGGTCCGAGAGGTTGGTCTGGCGGAAGTACTGCGCCAGCAGGCCGCCGCACGACCCCTGACCGCACACGCTGGGCGAAGCGCAGTCGGCGTCGGCCGCGCAGGTCGTCTTGCAGGTCAGCGCCGTGTCGCAGGTGTATCCACCGCAGGTCGAGACGGCGGGCATTTGGCAGTGGCTCTTGCCGTCGCACGTGGCGGCCGATCGCAACATGGCCGACGAGCAGCTCACGGCGCTACACACCGTCCCCGCGACGTAGATGCGACATGCCCCCGCGCCGTCGCACGTGCCGTCGGCGCCGCAGCCCGAAGGGTCGGTGGTCGCGCACGCGGTGGCCGGAGTGGGCGGCATGCCCGCCGGAACCAGCGTGCACGCGCCCTCGCTGCCCTTGAGACCGCACGAGTGACAGAGGTCCGTGCAGGCGTCGGTGCAACAGACGCCCTGCGCGCAAAACCCCAACGCGCACTCCGTGCCGTCGGCGCACGCCGTCCCCAGGGCCTTCTTGCCGCAAACGCCATTGACGCAGTTGATGCCGTTGGCGCAAACGCTGTTGTCGACGCAAGACGTGCGGCACTTCGTTCCGCTGTCGTCGCACAGGTACGGAGAGCAAGGCTGCTGCGTGCCGGGCACGCAGGTTCCGTCGGCGGCGCAGCGCGAGGCGAGCATGATCTGCTGAACCTGGCAGCCCGCGTCCGCGCAAACGGTTCCGACCGGGTACGTCTGACAGCTCCCGGCTCCGTCGCACGTGCCGTTCTTCCCGCAGCTGGCGGCCCCTTCGTCGATGCAAGAGCCGTGTGGGTTGGAGCCCGCGTCCGCCAAGACACAGCGCCCCTCGCTGCCGGCCTTGCCGCAGGTCAGGCAGGTCCCGTCGCACCTCTCCCGGCAGCAGAACCCGTCGCTGCAGAAGCCGCTCCGGCAGTCGCCGTTCTGCACGCAGGCCGCGCCGTTTTGCAGATGGGGCACGAACCCGCCGCCGCCGTCGCGAGTCGCGCCGGGAGGGTAGCTCAGGTTCACGCAGGAGGTCGCCAACGCCCCGAAGACGACCAGCCCGAAGAGAGCTCGGACGCAGATGCATCTCGGGACGGGGACCCCCGCGCGAGCGCCGAGCACGACGACGGCCCATCGACGCAAGTGGGCTTGAGGAGAAGGATTCTCGTGCATCGGCTGCGGAGAAGCTGCTAACTCTATGTACCATGCGGCGTCTGCGTTCGACGGGTGCCGCTGGGGCCGGGGTGGCGAAATGGTAAACGCGAGAGACTTAAAATCTCTTGTCGCGAAAGCGGCTTGTGGGTTCGATACCCACCCCCGGCACCCTGGAATCCGGGGCTCGGGCGCGCGACGCGCCTGAGGCACCCCGACCGGGCCGTCAATTCAAGTATTCATTCCGACGTGACGAAGCGCCGACAGCCCGGGCCCGAGTCCGCGCGGACGTGCGGGCACGCGTCCGATCCACGGCGCATCTGCGATCTTTGCCTCGACGCGGGCGTCGTCGGCCAGCCATTCTTGGCGTGCTCGCTGGCGTGCCTGACGGCCCACCTGGCGCATGCGCACGGGGCGAGCGACGGGCCCCCTGCGACGCCGGCGCGCGCGCTGGACTATCAGGGGCGCGTCAACGGCAACGTCGCCCAAAACCGCGAGTGGTATGCCGGCCACCGGGCCCAGGTCACGACGATCGTCGGCGCTCCCGGCCGCGGCGGCGACCTGTGCGTGCTCGGCGCAGGCAATGGCTCGGACCTCGACCTGGCGGCGCTCGCCGAGCGGTTCGCGTCGTTGCACCTCGTCGACATCGACGGCGAGGCGCTCGAGCGGTGCCGCGCGGGCGCGCCCGCGACGCTCCGTGAGCGGCTCGTGCTGCATCCGGGCGTCGACCTCTCGGGGTTCGCGCACCGCCTCGACGAGTGGGGCGAGGCCTTCCCCTCCGAGGCCGACCTCGGGCGCGCCGCGCAGCCGGCGATCCACGGGATCCTGAACGAGATCCTGGGCCAGCTCGGACGATCTTTCGACGTCGTGGTCTCGACCTGCGTGCTCAGCCAGCTCGCCGTGCCCTACCACCGCGCCTGGATCCTCCCCGCGTCCGACTGGGCCAACCTCCATGCGGCCGTCACGGCGGTCCACCTCA
Organism: Polyangia bacterium; assembly: GCA_035939455.1. Classification (GTDB taxonomy): domain Bacteria; phylum Myxococcota_A; class Polyangia; order Fen-1088; family Fen-1088; genus DASZFV01. Next base: position 6,596 of record DASZFV010000185.1, on the reverse strand, counting down.
TGACCCTCGCCGGGGCGACGAAGCCTGGAGGGACAGGCATCTTGATCTTCGACGTGCTGTCGTCGAAGGACGCGCCGGCGCTGCGGACGCTCGACGGCGCGCCGCTCGAGGACGTGGCGGCCTTCGCGGCACGACACGCCGCGGAAGGCGGCCAGGTGGACCCGGACCCCGCGGACCTCCTCGCCCGCCTCACGAGCATGGACCGCCTCTTCGAGGCGCCGCGCCTGCTGGCGCCCTGGGCCTGGAACATCGGCGCCGAGACGCAACTCGTGTACGCCCTGGTTTTCCGCCGCACGGGGGGGCCGGGGCGCCCACGCGAAGCGCCGGCGCCGACCCGAACGTCGTCATGAATCGCGGCGCGAGCCGCGCCCGCGCGGCCGCGGCCGAGGCCGGAGCACGTCGTCGCGCCTGGACATTGTGTCGGTGCGTGTGCGTCGCCCGCGACGAACAAGGGGGCGCCGCGGCGCCGAAACGCGTCGCGCTGTCCCGAAAGTTGTGGCGGCCGGAGGTGTCGCAGGTCACAGTTAAATGATGGCCAGTTATGGCCACCTCGCGGTGGGTTTGCTCGCGGGTCGCTTGCACGGCGGCGCGGACTCCGCCCCGACTCAACGCGAGCGGAAGGATCAACGGACCTCGGCGGGAACGCTGCTCTTCTTCGCGGCGCTCGCCGAGCTGCCCGACGCCGACGTGCTCGGCGTGGCTTGCGGAGTCCGCGATCTCGGCCGCTTCGGGCATCGGGGCGCCTCTCACTCGTTCTTGATGGCCGTCGCCATCGGCCTTCTGAGCGGGTTGGCCGCACGCCGCTTCGGCTGGCCCGCCGTGCGCACCGCCGTCGCCGCGACGCTCGCCGTCGCGAGCCACGGCATCCTCGACGCCTGCGGCGAAGGCGGACGCGGCATCCTGCTCCTCTGGCCGCTCTCCGACGCGCGTTTCATGTCTCCGTGGCGCGTGCTGCCCAACGCGCCTCGCGGAATGAAGATGTTGTCGAGCGCCGGGCTCCTGGATCTCGCCGTCGAGTTCGCGGTGTTCTTCCCGCTCACGGCGTTCGCGCTCTGGCCGGGTCGGCGCACGCTGCTGCGGCGCCGGGCGCCCCCGCTCCCCGCCCGGCCGCAAACATCCGCGCTCGCGACCGAGCCCGCGCAGAGGTGATCGGGCTCACGCCAGCGCGCGCACGAGGCACGTGCGGCCTTGACGAGACGCCGCTGTCGTTCCCAGACTTATTCCCATGCTTCACCCGCGATGGCTGGCTGGGATGGGAATGGCAGTCGGCGCGCTCTTCGTCGTCGCAATCGGGGTCGTGGGCTGCCTGGACGCGGGCCAGAACGGCAACCCGGCGCCAGCGTTCTCATCGGGCTCGGGCTACCGTTACCCGAGCTCGAGCTATCCAACCGGGACGACCCCCGGGTCATCGCGCGACGCCAGCGCAGACGGCGTCGCGGGCGACGGTGGCGTCGCCGACGTGCAAGCGACCGACGCGGGGACGTCGTCTTCTGATGTCGACGCAGGCTCGAATGGCACCGCGTGCGCGGCGAGCGGGACGGCGACCTTGTCGCTCGCGTGGTCTCTCGAGGACGCCACGGGCGCGGCCTCGACGTGCGACGGCGTCGGCGGCGAGACCGTCGACGTCGACGTGGTGAACCTGACGACGGGCGCCGAGGCCATGTCGACGGTGCCGTGCGCCGCGCTCGCGGCCACGACCTGTGCCCTCTCGGCCGGCAGCCACTCGGTCTCGATGAAGCTGCGCGACGCCGGCGGCGCGATCCTCGCCGAGATCGTCGCGCCCCAGCTGATCGTCGTGAGCGGCCAGGCGGCGACCGTGCCGTCGCTGCCACTGCAGGTGGGCGGCGCCGACGCGGCCAATGGGCGCGGGTTCGCGCTCACGTGGTCCATCGACAAGAAGAGCACGGGAGCGATCGAATCGTGCGCGCAGGCCGGCGCGGCGACAGTGCGGCTGCTCGCCGGCGCGACGATTTTCGATCTGACGTGCGGCGACGACAAGGGCCGCACGACCGCGATCGCTCCCGGTACGTATCAGGTGACGCTCGATCTCCTCGACGCCGCGGGCGCGAAGCTCTCCGAGACGCAGACGATGTCGATCGCGATCGGCGCCGGCCAACTGGTGTTTCTGGGCGACGTTCCCTTCGACGTCAATTGAGACGCGGCCGTCCGGATCGAGTAACCTCCGGGCGATGATGTTCGCCAAGGAGAGGGAACGGATGCGGAGCGCGACGCGCGTCATTCGGGATCTCGTCGTGCGGCCCGCGCGCAACCTGGCGTTCTCCGCGGAGCTCGGCGGCGGCTTGCAGGCGCTCGCTCAGCTCGCGCTCTCGCCGCTACGAAACGTCCCCGACGTCGCGGCGCGCGTCCCCGGCACGCTGCGCGACCTCGGCGAGCGCGTCTCGGCGATCCCGGGCGGCCGCCGCCGCGCGCCCGCCATGGCCTTCGCGGCGCAGGCGCTCGCCGCGAGCGTGCGCAACGACGCGACGATGCGCGAGCGCTACCTCAACCTCCTCGCCGCCTCGATGGACGGCGCGCGCGCCGATCGCATCCACCCGGGCTTCCTCGAGGTGCTGCGCCAGCTCACCTCCGACGAGGTGCGCATCGTCAGCCTCTTCCAGCACGACGGGCCCTACCCGATCGTCAGCGTGCAGTCGCGCCACCGGCACGGCTCCGCCGTCGCGACGACGCTGCGTCACTTCAGCCTCCTCGGCGAACAGGCGGGCTGCGAGCACCCGCGCCGCACGCCGCTCTACGTCGACAACCTTTGCCGCCTCGGGCTCGTCGAGCTGCGCCGCGTGCGCATCTCCGAGGACACGCGGATCTTCCGGGCGGTCGAGCAGCACCCCGACGTGCTCGCTGCCATCGCGCAGATCGAGGCGCACCCACCGGCGCTCGCGCGCGCGACCGACGCGGTCGTCGCCGACCTCCAACGGCAGGCGCTCTATGTCACGGCCTTCGGACGTCAGTTCTACGAGGCCTGCGAGTACCGCCCCGAACCCGCCTCGTGACCCGTCGGAGCCCGGCCGCCCCCCGCGCGCTCGCCCGCTCGTTCATGGGGGTGATTCCGTGGGGGCTGATCGCGGGGCTCGGGGGATGCGGGAACGAGGCCGCGCCGCAGCCGCCGGCGGCGCCCCAGTCGACGGTCGTCCATCACGGCGGCGAGCTCGAGGACACGGGGTGTGCGCCGCTCCCGCCCATCTCGGGTTTCGTGGGCCGCGACGACGGCTCCCTCCTCATCGATCGCGTCACGCCCTATCGCGCGACCGGCACGAACCTCTATTACCTGCAGCAGCTCCTCTCTTATGCGCAGCTGGACCAGGACCGGGGCGCGCTGCGCGCCGTGAGAGAGGTGCTCGACGACCTCGTCTGCCTGTCTCTGCCGGTCGCGCGCATCTGGGGCTTCAACGACTCGAAGGACGCGTCCTCGATCCGGCGCAGCCCCGAGGAGGGCTTCCGCGAGGAGGGTCTGCGCGGGCTAGACCAGGCCGTCTGGGAGGCCAAGCGCCGCGGCATCCGCCTCGTCATCCCGCTCGTCAACAACTGGGGTGAGTACGGCGGCTTGCCCGCCTACGCGGAGTGGGCGTCGAAGGCCTTCGGCGGCGCTTACACGCACGACGACTTCTTCACGAACGCGCAGATGAAGCAGTGGTGGAAGGACTACGTCTACATGCTCGTCAACCGCGTCAACACGTTCACGGGCGTGGCGTACAAGGACGAGCCCGCGATCCTCGCCTGGGAGATCGCGAACGAGCTGCGCTGCCGGAGCTGCCGCGGCACGACGGCCTTCGTCGACACGATCGACGAGCTGGCCACCTTCCTCAAGCAACTCGCGCCCGACCAGCTCGTCTCCGACGGGGGCGACGGCTTCGACGACGACCCGACGCTCTACGAAGGCCTGACGAACCTCTACGCCGTGCGCGGCGACGAGGGCGCGAGCTACTCGAAGCTCTCGCGCGTCGAGGCGCTCGACATGCTGAGCTACCACTTCTACCCGCGCAACTACGGCTTCACGACGGCCCGCGACGCCGAGATCTGGATCGAGCGACACCAGGCCATCGCCACCCTCACGGGCAAGGTCGCCTACCTCGGCGAGTGCGGCTTCGTCGCGCCCGACGCCGAGCGCGCGCAGAGCTACGACACGTGGCTGCGCAGCCTCTTCGCGCTCGCGGGCGGACAGCTCGGCATTTTCTGGCAGCTCTCGCCGGCTGGGCGTCTCGACAACGACGGCTTCGCGGTCTATTCGCGGCGCGACAACGCCACGGCCTGGATCCTCGGGCGCTGGGGGCGTTCCCTGCGCTAGGCGCTCGAAGTGGTGGGGGGACCTGCGTCCAAGCCCGCGATGTACGCGGGCCGCCTACGCGCGGTGCGCCAGCGGAGGGCGTCAAACGGTTGCCGCACCGACATTTTTCTGTCGATGCAAGAACGCGCGGTGCTAGAGTTTTGTGACTTTAACGCGAAGCGGGGTGAGGCATTGGAGTTGCTTATCCCCGGGATGTGATTGAAGCGCTGATGCCGAAGAGTGTGGTGAGACAAGGACCTACCGAGGAGCTGAACGCTCAGCTCCTTCGTCTGTCCCGGCAAAACGCCGTTCTCCGGCGCGAGGTCGCGAAGCTGCAGGTCTTCCGCGCCATGGCGTACCGAGATCCCCTGACGGGGCTGTGGAACCGGCGCTACTTCGAGGAGCGGCTGAACGAAGAGCACAGCCGGTCGCAGCGCGCGGGAAGCGGCCGCCGGTTCTCGGTCCTCGTCGTCGACATCAACGACTTCAAGGCCATCAACGACGCCCATGGGCACCCCGTGGGCGACGTGCTCCTCAAGTGGGCGGGCGAGTTCCTGCACACGCACCTGCGCACGCACGACGTTCCCTGTCGCACGGGCGGCGACGAGTTCGCGGTGCTGCTGCCCGACGTTTCGAGCGAGGACGCGGCGCGCCTCGTCGCGCGGTTGCGCGAGCAGCTCGTCGTCGCGAACACGAGCCGCGACATCCCGCTCGGCATGAGCCTCGGCGCGGCGACCTGGCCCGACGCCGGCGCCGCGGCCGCCGACCTCATCGCTCACGCCGACGAGGAGATGTACGCCGACAAACGACGCCAGAAGGCCGCCGCCGAGGTGATGAGCACGCCACGCCCGCGCGCCGTCGCGAACGCGGCCCGCGCGCGCGCCGTCACGGCGAAGGTCAGGCGCAAGGCCGGCGCGTCGCCGGAGTCATTCCCCACGGCGCGCGCTCCTCTCCCGATCGCGTAGCTCGCGGCGGCGATGGGCCTCCAAGCATGGTGCGCCGCGACTCTCGACGGCGAGACGTCGCGCGGAAAGGCGCTGCTCGAGACGAACGAGGTCCTCTTCCGCGGCGACTTCCGCGCACGGGTCCCCCTGAGCGAGGTCAAAGGCGTGATCGTCGTCGGCGACACGCTGACGCTGAAATGGAGGGGCGGCACCCTCGCCCTCGAGCTCGGCGCCGCCGCGCAGAAGTGGGCCGAGAAGATCCGCAGCCCGCCGAGCCGCCTCGCCAAGCTGGGGGTCAAGCCCGGTTCGCGCGTCGCGCTCGTGGGCGACTTCGGCTTCGACGCCGCCTTCGAAAGCGAGTTAGCCGAGGGCGGCGCCAACGACGCGGCGGTGACCTCCAGAACGCCCGTCGATGTCCTCTTCTACGCGCCGACGACACGCGCGGCCCTCGCGCGCATCGCGGCTCTATCCAAGCGCCTCGATCCGGCCGGCGCGCTCTGGATCGTGCGGCCCAAGGGCAAGGACACACCCGTGCCGGAGGCCGACACGCGAAAGGCCGGACTCGCCGCGGGGCTGGTCGAGGTCAAGGTGGCGGCGTTCTCGGCTACGCACACGGCGGAGAAGTTCGTGATCCCGGTCGCTCGACGCCGTCGGGTGGCGTCGCTCGCTCGCTGACGCTCGCTTCGAGCCTACGGGCGTCCCGAGCGCCAAGCGAGCGAGCGACCCGCAGGATCAAACCTCGAGCAGGATCCGCTCCGGGTCCTCGACGCACTCCTTGACCCGCACGAGGAACTGCACGGCCTCGCGGCCGTCGACGAGGCGGTGGTCGTAGGACAGCGCGACGTACATCATGGAGCGGATCGCGATCTGACCATCGACGACGACGGGCCGTTTCTGGATCGCGTGGAGGCCGAGGATACCGCTCTGGGGCGGGTTGAGGATGGGCGTCGAGAGGAGCGAGCCGTAGACGCCGCCGTTCGAGATAGTGAAGGTGCCGCCCTCGAGGTCCTTCATCGTGAGCTTGTTGTCGCGCGCGCGCACGGCGAGCTCACCGATGGTCTTTTCGAGCTCGGCGAACGAGAGGCGATCGGCGTCGCGCACGACGGGCACGACGAGCCCCTTGCCGCCGCCCACGGCGACGCCGATGTCGTAGTGATCCTTGTAAAGAATGTCGGTGCCGCGAATTTCGGCGTTGACCGCGGGGAAGGCCTTGAGCGCGTCGATGGCGGCCTTGACGAAGAACGACATGAACCCGAGCTTCAAGCCGTGTTGCTTGACGAACCGCTCTTGAAATCGCTCGCGCAACGCCAGCACGGCCGTCATGTCGATCTCGTTGAAGGTCGTGAGGATGGCGGCCGTCTGATGGGCCTCGA
>DASZFV010000184.1:0-12239 GCA_035939455.1 Polyangia bacterium | reverse complement strand
CTCGACGACGGCGGCCAGCGAGGCGCTCTATCTCTTGCTCTTCGTCGTCATGCTCGAGCGGCTCACGCGCGCTCTGCAGGATGACGAGGCCGGGCTCGGGCCGTTCGCCGTCGCCGGGTCGCTCGCCTCGCTGGCCGCCGTCACGCGCTACGACGCCTGGCTGGCGCTGCCCGCGACGGTGGCCGCCGCCTGGGCGTTCGCCCGCGGTCCGGCGGGCGCGGCACGGACGCGGCGCGCGCGCGGCCTCGCCGTCTTCGCCGCCTGTGCCGCCGCCTTGCCCGCGGCCTGGATGGCGTGGGGCGCGCTCGCCACCGACGATCCGATCTTCTTCTTCCACTACATCTCGAGCGACCACGCCCAGCTCGCGGCGGCGGCGCTCGCGCGCTACGGCGCGGCGCTCGGGCGCGCGCGCCAGCTCGGGATCTGGGCGCTCGCCTTCGTGGGTGTGATGACGCCGGTGCTCGCGCTCGCCGCCCTCGTGGCGGCCGTGCGTCCGGCGCGCGCGCCGCGCGCGACCGGCGTCCTGCGCGTTGCCTTGGTGGCGGGCCTCGCGCCGCTCGCGTTCTATCTCGTGCAAGGCCTCGTGCGGCTCGGGTTCGAGCCGCTGCCACGCTTCGCCCTCGTCCCGGGCGCGCTGCTGCTGCCGTTCGCCGCGACGGCGGTGCCGCTCGGACGCCTGCGCGCCGCGCGCGTCATCGCGCCGCTCTCCGGCCTGGCGTTCGCGGTCGCCGTCTTCGCCGTCGCCGGGTGGGGCCGCGCGCGCTTGTGGGGCGGCGCCGAGTCGCTGGGAGCGCTCACGCGCCTCGACGCCGAGGATCGCGCGCTCGCGACCTACCTGCGCGCGCACCGCGCTCCGGGCGAGCGGGTCATGATCGAGCCCGTCTCCTACGACGAGATCGCGATCGCGGCGGCCGGCGGCGTTCCCGCGACCGAATTGGTCACGCTCGCCATGACGCGCGAGCCCTCGCGCACCGTCGCGGAGACCCTGCGCGTGACGGGCGCGCGCTGGATGGCCGCGCTGGACGACGAACGGTCGACCGCTTGGATGAGGCGTCTGCCCGACTGGCCCGCGGATTCGCTCGAGCTCGGACGATGGCGGCTGATCCACAGGTGAGCGCGCGGCGCCTCGTGCTCGCGATGGCGGCCGTGGCCGTCGCGGTACGCCTGGCCTGGGTGCTGGCCGTGCCGACGCGCCCCGTGGGCGACTTCGCGATGTACTGGGAGTCCGCCGCGTATCTCGTCGAGCACGGCGCGCTCGATCCCCAGTTCATTTACATGCCGGGTTACGTGGTCGCGCTCGCCGTCGTGCAGGCGCTCGGCGGCGGTCTGCTCGCCGCCAAGCTCCTCGGCGTCGCGGCGGGCGCTCTCGCGACGGCCGCCGTCACGGGCCTGGCCGCGCGCCTCTTCGATCGCGCGTCGGCCTTGGCGGCAGGGCTCCTCTGCGCGCTGTGGCCCGCCGGCGTCGTCGTCTCCAGCGTCACGGGGACGGACATGCCGGCGGCCGCGCTGCTCGTGACGGCCACCTGGCTGCTCCTGCGCGACGCGGATGAGCGTCCGTGGCGCGCCGCCGTCCTGTTCGGCCTCGTCATGGGGCTCGCCGCCTACGTTCGCGCCGTCGCGCTGCCGTTGGTGCTGCTCGCGGCGCCGATCTGGTGGGCGGTGGGCGCGCCCTGGCGGCGGATCGCCGCCTGCACCGCGCTGTCGTGCGCGCTGGCGTTCTTCACGCTGCTGCCCTGGGGACTGCGCAATCACGCGCTCTACGGGGAGCTCTTCCTCACGGACAGCCACGGCGGACACACCGCCCTCGTGGGCGCGAACCCGAACACCGAGGGTGTCTACAGCCGCTCGCTCAACCGCATGTTCACCGAGACCACCGGCTACCGCCTCCTCGAGGCGCCTCACCGCGAGGCCGACCGCGCGGCCTACGCGCTCGCGAAGCGCTGGACGGCCTTCGAGCCCGACTACGCGCTCGGTCTCCTCGCGGCCAAGGCCGATCGATTGCTCACGCACGAGCGGCCGCTGCTCTACTGGCCGATCTATCGCGAGGGCGTGCTCGAGGGGAGCGCGCGCGAGCGCTTTGCGCGCCACCGCGTCGCGCTCGATCGCCTGGCCGACTTCTATTGGTACGCGCTCGTCGCGGCCGCCCTCGTCGGGCTCGTCGTCGCGGCGTCGCGGCGGCTCTGGCCGGCCCTCGCGCTCCTGCCGCTGCCGTGCGCGCTCGCGGCGATCTACGTCGCCTTCTTCGCCGAGGTCCGCTATCACCTCGCGGTCGCCGTCTTCCTCTTCCCCTACGCGGGCCTCGGCTGGCGCTGGCTGTGGCAGGGCGCGCGCGACCTCGCGGGCCGGCGGCTCAACGTGCGCGGGCGGCGGCGGCTGCTGCGTGAGGCCGCGCTGGCGTTGCCCGTGCTCGTGGCGCTCTTCGCGGGCTGGCCGCGCCTCGTCGCGGCTGGCGCGGAGCTGCGCGATCGGCATCGCTGGGGCGTGGGCGTCTGCCACGTCGACAAGCAAGCCCGCTTGTGCGCCTGGCGGCCCACGATCCCCGCGCCCGGAGAGGGCCGCTCGGGCGTGCGCGGCGTCTGGGACGGCGTCGGGCTCAAGCTCTCGACGGCCATCGCCGCGGCCGCGACCGACGTCGACGTGCCCGCGGGCAAATATCGCGTCTCCTTCCTGGCCAGCACGCAGCTGCCGGGCCCGTCTCAAGAGATCCGGCTCACGCTGGGCGCGCGCGGCGTGGTCCTCCAGGAGGCCACGCTCCCGGCGCCCCCCGGGGCGCCTCCCGTCCGCGTCGAGGGCGTCATCGAGCACCTCGGGGGTCTCCTCGACGTCGAGGTCAAGGCCGAGCGCCTTTGGACCACGCCCACTTTCTACGATCTGCCGGCCGTCTGGATCTCTGACTTAAAGATTGAGGCGGACTTCCATTAGTGCATAATCCCGAGCCGATGTGCCCGGGCCATTCGCTGACGAGGATTCTCGGCGCCGTCGGTGTCTGGGTGGCAATTGGCTCGAGCCTTTTGCTCTCGGGCTGTGGCAGCGCGGATGACCAGCGCCCGGCCCAGTGGTCCTACATCTACCCGGCCATCATCGAGCCGTCCTGCGCGACGGCCAGCTGTCACTCGGACTTCACGCGCCGCGCGGGCGTGAACTTCGGCTTCAGCGACGAGGCCTACTTTCAGCTGACGGCACGTCACTTCGTCGTGATGTGCCCCACGACCGGCATGCCGCCAGTCGTCGATCCGACTTGCAGCGCGCGCGCTCCCGGCGATTCAGAGGTCGTCCACCTCATGCGCGCCGAGGGGGCCTCGCGGATGCCGCCCGACTTCGCGCTGCCGGACGTCGACATCAGGCTCATCGAGACCTGGATCACGATGGGCGCGCAGCAGGATTGACCGCCGGGAACGACTTAATGTCACTTCGCTTCGCCAGATTCGGGATCACCAGTCTCATCGCCGCCGTCGTGCTGCTCGCCGGCGCGCGGCAGGCCGCGGCGTATCCCCAGTTCCAGTTCAGCTCGGGCACGAATCGCTGCGGGCAATGCCACTTCGCTCCGTCGGGCGGCGGGCTCCTCACGTCGTGGGGGCGCGACGAGAGCGCCGACACGATCAGCATCGGCGGCGATGGCGCGTTCTTGCACGGCCTCGTCTCGCCGCCCGCGTGGCTGGGCATCGGCGGTGACTTCCGCCTCGCGGCCCTGACCAACGACGTCGGCAGCCCCTCGGGCCCCGAGACGGCGGTCTTCCCGATGCAGGCGGACATCTACGTGCGCGCGGCGTTCACCGAGTCGCTGTCGTTGAACGTCACGGGCGGCGTGCGCGGCGTCGAGCGCCCGAGCGACGGCTCGATCGGCGGGCGCCTCGGCGCGGCCGCCGACGACCTCATGTCGCGCGAGCACTACCTCATGTGGCGCCCGAGCGCGACCGGGCCCTACGCGCGCGTCGGCCGGTTCTTCGCGCCCTACGGCCTGCGCTTCGTCGAGCACGTCTACTACGTGCGGCGCTACACCGGCTTCAACCTCTACGAGGAGACGTACAACGCCTCGGGCGGCTACGTCGCCGACGAGTGGGAGGCGCACCTGACCGGCTTCGCACCCGTCCCCACGACGTTGCCCTCGCCCCTGCGCAGCATCGGACCCGGAGAGGCCGGCGCCGCGGGCTACGGAGAGGTCCGCCTCGCGAAGATCAGCGCGCTCGCGGGCCAGTTCCGCGTCGGCATCGGCTCGCTCGAGTCGCGTTATCAGGTGGGCGCCATCGGTAAGCTCTGGGTCGAGAAGGCCAAGCTCCTGGTCCTCGGCGAGGGCGACTTCATCCGCCAGCAGTTCAAGACGTCGGCGTACACGCAGAACCAGTTCGTGTCTTACCTGGGCCTGAACTTCTACCCGGTCCGCGGGCTCATGGGCGCCGTCGCCTACGAGCGCTTCCAGGAGAACTTGAGCGTCTCGACGACGGCCCGCAACGCCTACGACCTGCAGCTCAACTTCTTCCCGTGGGCCCACTGCGAGGCCGTACTGCTCGGGCGTTACCAGCTCACGGGCTCGGGCGCCGTCGACGGCGGGACGGCCACGCTCTTGATGTTGCAGCTACACTATTACCTGTGATGACGGGCATGCGCGCACACGGTCTTCTCCTCGTCACGATGCTGGCCGGCGCGGCCGTCGGGGGCGGCGCCGGTTGCGGCAACGCCGTTCCCGACCGGCCGAGCTACGAGCGCGACATCAAGCCGCTCATGGAGGCGCACTGCATCCGCTGCCACGGCGCGGGCGGGACGCTCAACGCGGATCCGGATATTGCCGCCAACGCAAAATTCCACGGCGCTCCGACGAACGGCGACTTCACGACGCTCGATGATGTGAATGGCCATTTCGGCCTCCTCCATTACACCGACATGGGCGCAGGAACCGCAGTGGTCCTCAAGTCATTCGTAGACACACTTGGGCCGATGCCTTTGCCACCTGCTGATCCCTTGACCAGCTACGAGCACGAGCTTCTCTTCACCTGGGCACACACCCCATTGCCGTAGCTCACGAGGGCGTATGGGGAGTGGCCGGGGCGCCGTGATTGGTGGATCAGCTGCGCTGGCGGCCGCGCTCTTCAGCTGCCAGGAGCCCGTCCCCAAGACGCCGACGTTCGAAGTCGACGTCAAGCCGATCTTCCAGGCCCACTGTGTGCGCTGTCACGGCGCGGGGGGCACGTTGAACGCCGATCCGCGGGCGTTCGAGGCCGTTCCGCCGCCCAACGGGTTCCTCGGTCAGTACGATGACAAGGTGTCTTGCGCGCTCGACGCCACTGGCAACATCCCTGCCAACTGTCTGCGCGGCGCCCTCTCCGAGGCGAAGGACGGATACCTCGCTTACTACCTTCACACCAAGTCCGTCATCCGAATGCCGATGTCCCCGTCGGGCCCGCTCGCGCCGTGGGAGCTCGACGTCATCGACAACTGGCTCGCCGAGTCACCACCCGCGCCCTGAGGCGCATCACCCGAGCGTCGGTCGGGCGAAGGGTTGGCACGCGGAAGCTCCTGACCGAGGGTTGCGCGCAGAGATTGCGCGCCTGATTACTTGCCGGTCCGCTGCTCCAGCAGCGACTCGAGCTCGGCGAGGGCCTCGAGATCCTTCGGACGCCCCGCGGCGCGCTTGACCTCGACGAGCTTCGGAAGGTCCAGACACAGACACGTCACTCCGGATGGCGTGAGGCGCGAGGGCGAGAAAACCGCCCCCACCGACGATCTCGCCGAGCAAATCGAGGTCGCCCAAGGTCGTGGTCAGGGTGAAGTTCAACCCTCGCGTCACTGTGGCCTCGTCGAATCGGAAGGGCAACCCAGCGGGTGCGCCGCGTAAATACGGCTGAAACGCCGCGAGCGCGGCCGTCAGCCGCCGGATGTTCTCGAGGTCTCGCGCGTAGACGACGTCGAGATCCTGCGTCAGCCGCGCCGACCCGTGAACCGTCGCCGCCGCGCCGCCGATGATGATGAACCGCACGCCAGCGCCGCTCAAGGCGCCAAGCGCGGCCTTGAAATCGGTCATCGACCGGCCGCGCGGGCCCGACGGCCCGCGGCTTGGAGCTCCTCCGCGAACCTCTGGAGCTCCATCAGCTGAAGCAAGCGCTCTTCGACGGTCAAGCTCAGATTGCGGCGCAGGAGCGTCAGATCGATGTCCTTCTTGTACGCCTCGACGACGGGATCAAGATCGAGCGCCGCGTGCTTGATGGCCACGCCTCGACTATAGCGCCAACGGCACTACGCCGCGCTCCGATTCACGCCGTCTTGTGGGAGCTCGAGGTCGTCGACAACAGGCTCGCCGAGTCCCCCCCGCGCCCTGAGTCGCGCGACTCACTGGGGCTTCGTCGCGGCGTTCGCGGGCTTGTCCGGCATCCCGTGGCCGGGGCCCAGGATCTCCTGCATGGCGGCGACGGGATCGAAGGCGCCGACGTTCTGGTCTGGTGTGTGGCAGCCGAGGCAGACGACGGGGCCGACGGCGCGCACGGTGCCTTGCTTTTTGTCGATCGCGCGCACGTGGGCGGCGCTCGGGCCGTGGCAGCTCTCACAGCCGACGTCGGCGAATTGGCCGCGCACCATCGTCATGTCGCGCGTGCCGCCCGTCTGCAGGAAGCCGACGATGTGGCAGCCGACGCAGCTCGGATCCTTGTCGTGCTTCGCCCGCACGAGCGTCGAGAAGGCGTGCGCGTGGTCGGTCGTGGTCCACTGCTCGACCGTCTTGGGGTGGCAGTACCCGCAGGCCTTCGTGCTGCCGTAGTCCCAGATCTCGTACAGGTCGTTCATCTTGACGTGGATATGCTTGCGCTCGGCGTCGGCGAGGGTCTTGTCGCTGTCGGTCAGGGGGATGCGCGCGAGGCGCGAGAGCAAGCCCACGCCGAGCTGCTCGGGGACGTCCTTCGCGAGGTCGACGACGGCGTCGTCGAAGGCGGGTGGCCGTCCGGGAGCGAGCCGGACGTCGAGGCGCCCGACGCTCATGTCGCCGCCCGCCGCGAGGAGCAGCGGGCGCGCCGCGGCGCCCGTCGCTTCTCGATTGGTTTGGTGGTCGGTCGCGTGCCCGGCGTCGGGGGCGGCTTCGTGGGTGGCTTCGTGGGCGGCTTCGTGGCCGAGGGCGAGGACGGCGACGTCCGCGTCGGCGCCGCCGGCGATCTGCGCGGCGCGCCCGCGCCCGGCCGCCGCGTGGACGAGGGCGACGACGAAGGTCGCGCCGCGCGCGCGCAGGTCTGCGGCGGCGGCGCGCGCGGCCTCGTCGGGAGGCGTGACGACGTAGCCCGCCTTCTCGAGGGCCGCCGTGGCGTCGGCGGGGAGCTCCGTGACGCCGAGCACGCCCACCTTCACGCCGCCGGCGTCGACGATGGCGCTGGCCGGGAAGACGGACGCGTGCTTGCGATCGGTCAGATTGGCGAGCACGACGGGCACGTGCGCGGCGGCGAGTCTCTTGGCGAGGCGCTTCGGGTCGAGTCCCGCGTGGACGGACCCGAGCTCGCGCTCGCCCAGCGTGACGGCGTCGACGCCGAGGCGGCGATAGCCCGCGAGCACGAGGTCGAGCCAGCGCGGCGCGTCCTTGGGCGCGGGCGCGACGGCGTCGCGCGGCTCGTCCGTCGGCAGGGGGAGGAAGTCCCCGGCGTCGACCTGCACGACGCCGCCGGCGGCGACGCGCGCGCGGTCGACGATGGTTGCGCGTCGCGCGAGGCCGCCGGAAGACTCGCGGCGCGCGAGCGGCACCAGCGTCACGCCCGGCGGCAGATGGAGCGGAGCCTCGTGGGCGGTCATGCGGCCGCGCAGATCGGACGTGTAGAAGAGCGCAAACGTCGGCCGCGCGCGCGGCGGCGCCTTCTCGGCGACAGCCGCGCCGTCCGAGGGTGCGCCGTCCACGGGCGCGCCGACCACCGGCTTGGTCGCGCCCAGGGGCGACGGAGCGGGCGCTTGGCGGCCGCAGGCGAGCCCGAGCACAGCAGCGAGCGCGACAGTCGTCGCGAGCGCCTTCGACGTCGGCGGAGCGATTCGGGGGACGTGCGGCGTCATGCTCGGACGGTCAGGGTGCGTCGAGCGTCTCGCGCACCTTGCCGATGAGCGTATCGGGCGTGATGGGCTTGGGCAAGAACGCGACGTTCGGATCGACCGTGCCGTCTTGGACGATGCCGTCGTCGGTGTAGCCGGACATATAGAGGACGCGCATGCGCGGGCGCTCGGCGCCGAGGCGCCGCGCGAGCTCCTGGCCGCCGATGTGCGGCATGACGACGTCCGTGACGAGCAAGTGGATGGGGCCCGCGTGCCGGTGAGACGCCTTGATGGCCTCGGCGGCGTTGGGCGCTTCCAGGACTTGATAGCCAGCCGAGCGCAGGATGTCGCGCGCGAGCACGCGCAGCTGGCCTTCGTCCTCGACGAGCAGCACGGTCTCCGAGCCGCGCCGCGCGATGGGCGGCCGCGGCTCGCGCGCGGGAACGGGCGGCGTGCGCTGCTCCGTGGTGCGCGGAAGGTAGACGCGGAAGGAGGCGCCCTCCTTGGGCGTGCTCTCGACCGTGACGTGGCCGCCGCTCTGCTGCACGATGCCGAGCACCGTCGAGAGCCCGAGCCCCGTGCCCTTCCCGCGCGGCTTCGTCGTGAAGAAGGGCTCGAACACGCGGGCGCGCGTCTCCGCGTCGAGCCCGACGCCCGTGTCGCTCACCGTGAGGCACACGTGCGGCCCCGGCCGCGCGCCGGTGCCCACGCTGCCGCGCACGTGCTCCTCGTCGAGCACGACGTCCGACGTCTCGATCCAGAGCTGGCCGCCGCCCGGCATGGCGTCGCGCGCGTTGACGACCAGGTTCATGATGATCTGCTGGAGCTGCCCCGGGTCGGCCTTGACGAGCGGCGTCGGTTGCGCGAGCGAGATCGTCAGCTCGACGTCCTCGCCGAGCACGCGCCGGAGCATGGGCTCGAGGCCGCGCACGACCTCGGCGATGTCAAGCACCTCGGGCCGCAGCATCTGGCGCCGGCTGAACGCCAGCAGCTGGCGCGTCAGATCGCGTGCGCGTTGCCCGGCGATCGCGATCTGCTCCGCGTCGGCGCGCAGCGGATCGTCGGGCGACAACGCGTCCATCATCATCGCGCTGTACGAGAGGATGATGGACAGCAGGTTGTTGAAGTCGTGCGCGATGCCGCCGGCCAGACGCCCGATGGCCTCCATCTTCTGCGATTGCCGCAACTCCTCCTCGCTGCGTCGCAGCGCCTCCTCGGCCCGTTCACGCTCGGCGATCTGTTCGCGCAGGTCGGCGTTGAGGCGGGTCAGCTCGGTCGTGCGCTCGTCGACGCTCAGCTCGAGCTGGCGATGGGCCTCGTGCCGCCGCTCCTCGGCGGTCTTGCGATCGGTGATGTCCTCCGAGATGCCGAGCAGGTAACGCGGCTCGCCCGAGGGTCCCAGGATGGGAATCTTCTTCGTGTGCAGCCAGCGCACGCCGTTCGGCGTCTGGATCGGCTCCTCGGGGATGTCGACGAGCTGCCGGTTCTGGAGCACCGCGCGGTCCGTCTGCTGGAAGAAGCGCGCCATGCCCTC
This sequence comes from Polyangia bacterium, assembly GCA_035939455.1. Lineage (GTDB taxonomy): Bacteria > Myxococcota_A > Polyangia > Fen-1088 > Fen-1088 > DASZFV01. The sequence continues at coordinate 2,719 of DASZFV010000184.1, read as the reverse complement.
GGGGAAGAAGTCGAGGTCGCTCCTCCCGAGGATCTTCTCGCTCGACAGACCTGTCACCAGCTCACACGCGCGGTTGAAGCGCTCGTAGCGCAGGGTCTCCGCGTCCTTGACGAAGACCATCGCCGGCATGTGCTCGATGATCGAGTCGAGGAAGGCGTTCAGGGTCCGAATGTCCCGAGCCGTCGCCAGCTGCTCCGGAGCGTTCAGCCCGCCCGGCGCGAGCCGGTTGATCTCGTCGATCTTGGACACGGGGGCGCACAGTCTCGATCTCCTGGCCGCCAGTGTCCACACCGTATATAAAAACAGTAACCGAGCGTACTATTGTGGTCTAGGTTTATGAATCTATTGATATTCCCACTCATTTCCCAGGCCCGATCGGTCGAGAGATCCCTCTCGGATGGACAGCGGCCTCGTCATTTCCCCCACCGCCGCGGCCGATCTCGAAGAGGCGCGTCCTCGCATCGAGAAGTTCGGTCGCTACTTCTTGCTCGAACGCATCGCCGTCGGGGGCATGGCCGAGGTCCACCGCGCCGTCACGCAGGGCGTGGAGGGATTCCGCCGAACGTTCGTCGTCAAGCGCATCCTCGCCGACAAGGCGAGCTCGCCCACGTTCATCCGCATGTTCTGCGACGAGGCGCGCATCAGCGCGCTGCTCCACCATCCCAACATCGTGCAGGTCTACGACTTCGGCCACGTGGCCGGCAGCTACTTCCTCGCCATGGAGTACCTGCCCGGCAAGGATCTCTCGTCGCTGATGCGCTTCCTGCGCGCGGCGAAGGCCTCGGTGCCGCCAGGCCTCGCGGCCTACGTCGCCCGCGAGGCGGCTTTCGGCCTGCACCACGCGCACGCGCTGCGCGGCGCCGGCGGTCAGTCGCTCGGCATCGTCCACCGCGACGTCACGCCGTCGAACATCATGTTGCTCTACGCGGGCGGCGTGAAGCTGCTCGACTTCGGGATCGCCAAGGCCACGGCCGCCTCGGGCGCCGCCGCGGAGGGCGAGGGCGTCAAGGGCAAGTTCGGCTACCTGTCGCCCGAGCAAGCGCGCGGCGCGGACGTCGACGGGCGCGCCGACGTCTTCGCGCTCGGCGTGACGCTGTGGGAGATGCTCGTCGGCCGGCGGCTCTTCGCGGGCAAGGACGAGCTCGAGACGTTGCGCAACGTCTTGCAGAAGCCGGTGCCGCCGCCGTCCTCGCTGAGGCCCGACATCCCGACCGCGCTCGATCGCATCGTGCTGCGCGCCCTCGAGCGCTCGCGCGAGCGCCGCTACGCCACGGCCGAGGAGATGGCGCGCGACTGTGACGGCGTGCTCGGCACGCCGCGCGCCGACAGCCAGACCCTGCGCGCGTTTCTCAACGACCTCTTCGCCGAGGAGTCGAGCTCGCTCTCGCTCGACGTGCCCGAGCTGCCGGACGAGCTGCTCGCCGAATTGCACTCGGCGCCCGTGGCCTCGAGCTCCGCGGTGCCACGCGACGATCAGTCGCTCGAGATCGAGGTCATCGACATCTCGGGGCCGCACGGGCGCACGCGCACGCCGGCCCCGCCCTTCGGTGTCATCGCGGCGGACGCGGCCGCGTTCGGCGCGGAGCGTCCGGGCTCGCTCGGTCGTCGCGTGCGCCTGGTGGCGTGCGCCGTCCTCGCGGTCAGCCTCCTCCTCGCTTTCGGCATCGCGCGGCAGGGGCACCGGGACCCGCGCCGCGCCGTCGCAGCGCCCGCGCCGGTCGTGGTGGCGCCGGCCGCACGGGCGGCGTCGCCCCGCGCCGTCGCGGCAGCGGCGGCGTCGCCCAGGCCGGTTCCAACGGCCCCCACGCCGTCGGGCCCAGCGCCGGGGCGCCTCGCTGGGGCGGGCTCGCCCGACGCGCCGACGGGCGCGAAGTCCGGCGAGGGCGTCGAGGCGGCCGACCGAAAGACACGCGGCCACCATCGGGCCGCTCGGGCTCACGAGCTGTCGACCGACCTCACGCTGAACCCGTTCTAGCGTCCGCGCCGCGGGCGACGAGCGGCGGCCCGCTAGTTCGAGCAGCCGATCTTCTGGCCGCTGACGCGCACGTCGTCGATCCACATGTCGGACAGCGTCGGGATGGGGTGGTACTCCCAGATCCCGAAGGAAACGCTTGCCCACTTGGGGGGTAGGTGGTTGGTCTGGCCGCCGGCCGCCATGGCGGAGTCGGTGCGCAGCTCGGTCAGCTCCTGGTCGTCGACCCACACGCGGCGGATCTCGGTCGTGGGATTGGAGCCGTCCTCGAGGAGCTCCACGCACAGCCACTGGTTGGCGATGATGATGGACTTCGACGAGGGGCCGAACTCGAACTTGGGGGCGGCGTAAAAGATCGAGAAGCTCAGCCATTGCTTGGCCGACCCAAACCCCGACAGCCCCACGCCGGCCTGGACGTTTCCGCGATCGTTGTTCCCGTTGCCCAGCAGATACCCGCTGTGCATGTCGGGGTTCGCGGGCGACGAAGCCGGGATGTCCGGGCTGAAATAGGCGTACATGCGGGCGTAGAACGCGTTCGGTGTCATTGGGAAGTTCACCGACTCCACGATTTGCGCGGTGCTCTGCTGGTTGGGGACCACCTTGATGTGCACGGCGTACTTGCCGCCGTGCGCGTGGATCTGGTCGACGGTGATCGACGCGGAGCCGCTCGGCTTGTTCATCTTCCACTTCTGCATGTCGAGCGCGCCGCTCTCGAAGTCATCGCAAAATTCGGTTGCGGTCGTCACG
>DASZFV010000183.1:0-3984 GCA_035939455.1 Polyangia bacterium | reverse complement strand
GAGCAGCGAGTTCACCCAACGGATGATAGGCGCCTCGTCGGTGATCTCGAGGATGTCGACGAGCTCCTCGCTGCTGCCCTCGTCCTCGCCCTCGCCGTCGCCCTCCTTGCCGAGCTCGCCGCCCTTGTCCTGCGTGCGCCCGTAGGCCTCGTTGATGACCTCGAGGATCTTCTGCGAGGGCACGAGCACGGGCTGCACCTCGGCCGCGAGCTGCGCGCGCAGATCGTCGAGCGCGCCGACGTCGAGCGGATCGGAGGTCGCGACGACCACCGTGTCGCCCTCGCGCCGCAGCACGAGCACGCGGTGCTGTTTGGCGAAGCCGATGGGCACCTGCGCGGCCAGCTCGACGTCGACGTCGGCGGCCTTGAGCTCGACGAGCACGGCCATGCCGAGCTGGCGCCCGAGCGCCGCCAGCACGTCCTCCTCGGTGACGGCGCGCATCTTGATGAGGATCTCGCCGATGCGACCGCCCTCCTTCTGCTGGGTCGCGAGCGCCTGCTCGACGAGCGCGGGCGTGAGCGGCGGACCCGCCTCGCCCGCGGCGGACGCGCGCGCGCCGCCGGCCGCCCGATGGGCCTCGAGCAAGAGCTCGCCGAGACGCTTCGTCGCCACGACGCCCTACGGTCCTCCCGGGGCAGGAGGCGGCTCCGGTGGCAACAGGGGCGGAGCCGGTGGCGGCGAGGCCGGCGGCGGCGACGCCGGCGGCGGGGTCTTGTCGCCGGCCCCGGATTTCACGGGCGGCTTGATCACGAGCTGCGGCTCGAGGGGGCCCGACTCGTCCATGGCCTGCGAGATCCGGATCTGGTCGATCTCGTCCTCCTCCTTCTGGACCTCCTTGGCCGCGCGGTTGATCTCCTCGAGCATGCCGCGCTTGCGGCGGTAGTCAGCAACGTCGTCGAGCTCATGGCGATCCTCGCCGCCGAAGCGCTCGACGAACTCGCGCCGCTCCTTCATCTTCTTCTCGAGCACGCGCCGCAGATCGGACTGGTCGTTCACCACGTAGGGCGTGAGCGCGATGATGAGGTTGGTCTTCACGACGTGCTTGGTCGTGTTGCGGAAGAAGAACCCGAGCACGGGGATGTCGCCCAGGATCGGGATCTTCGTCACGCTGTCGATGACCTTGTCGGACATCAGGCCGCCGATGAGGATCGTCTGTTGATCCTTGGCGACGACGATGGTCTTGGCCGTGCGCTCGGACGTCGACGGGCCGAGGTTGCTCGCGCCCGGCGCGACCTCGGAGATCTTCTCGTCGACCTCGAGGCGGATGAGGTCGTGCTCGTTGACGTGGGGCGTGAGCTTGAGCTCGAGCGCGACCTTCTCGCGCTGCACCTGCGGAAAGAGCCCGCCCACGCCCAGGCCGCCCAGCGCGCCCAGGCCCGCCGCGCCCGTGGCGCCCGCGGCGGCGCCCAGGCCGAGCGTGCTCACGGGGAACGGGATACGCTGGCCCACCGAGATCTCGCCCTCCTCGTTGTTCATGATGAGGAGGTGCGGGTTCGACAGCACGTCGACGTCGCTGTTGGTCTGCAGCGCCTTGATGAGCACGCCGAACGAGGGAATGTCGACCGTCGTCGTCGACGCCGTGCCGAGGCTGCGCGCCTGGTCGGCCGAGAGCACGGGGCCGAGCACGCCCGCGAGCATCGTCTCCGAGAGCGCGCTCGCCGGGAAGATCGTCTTCGCGGGGTTGAGGCCGCCCACGATGAGGCTCGGGTCGTTGAGGCCGAAGAGGTTCTGCGGCTTGGCCCCGTGCCACGAGGTGCCGAGGTCGCGCTCCTTGTCGATCGTGACCTCGAGGATCATCGCCTCGACGAAGACCTGCTTGCGCGGCGAATCGAGCCGCTCGATCACGCGCCTCAGCGACTGGTAGTCCTTGAGCGACGACACGATGATGAGCGAGTTCGTGGGCCGGTCGAAGTTGATGCGCACCTCGCCCTCGAAGAGCAGGTTCTCGCGGCCCGTATTCTGGCCGCCCGCGGGCGTGGGCGTCGGCGTGGGCGCGGGCGTCGGCGCGCCCGCACGCGTGCGCGCGCGCCCGCCGGCCGCGCCCGCGACCGCCACGCCCGTCACCGCGCCCAGCGTCGCCGCGAGCTCGTCGCAGTTTGCGTTCTCGCAGTAGTAGACGTGGATGCGCCCGTCGCCGCCCTCGATGGGGACGTCGAGCTTCTTGACGAGCATGAGCACGCGCGCGTAGGCGCGATCGGTGGCGATGACGATGAGCTGGTTCGAGCGCTCGTCGGGGATGATCTTCGAGACGCTGAGCTCGGTGCTGAGATCGCCGGGCTTGGCCTTCGACCCCGGCGAGCCCGGCGCCGGCGCCGCGGGCGCGGTGCCGCGCTTGCCGCCGAGCTGCTGCACCTGGAAGATGTCGGCGAGCTTCTGCGCCATCTCGGTGGCCGCCGTGTTGTGAACGGTGACGACCCAGACCTTCTCGCCCGACCCGCCGGGCTGGTCGATCTCCTTCAGGACCTGCAGCATGCGATCGATGTTCACGCCGCGATCCGTGATGATGAGGGCGTTCTGCGCCGCGTACGGGATGATGTCGCCCTGCTCGCCCTTGAGGCGCGTGAGCACCGTCGAGATCTCGTTGACGTCGCCGTTCTCGACGCGCACGAGCCGCGTCACGTAGTTCTCGCCCACGGGCATGTCGGCGTCGGCGCCGTAGACCTGGATCGACGTCGACTTCGCGCGCAGCGTCTCTATGATGCGCAGGAACTTGCCGGAGGGCTCGACCGTGAGGCCCACCGAGTCGAGCGCCGCGAGGAACAACCGGTAAGCCTCCTCGGGCGTGATGAGCTGCGGCGCGACGATCGTGACCTTCTTGCTGTTCGCGGGGATCGTGCCGGGCAGCAGGAACTGGCGGCACGTGATCGAGGAGATCCACGCGATGAGATCGCCGAGCTCGGTGTCGGGCTTCATGTTGAGCTTGACGACGCGCTTGCCCGCCGGGAACTTGCGACAGGAGTTGAACTCCTTCTCACCGACGACGTCGCCCGTGCCGGTGACGACGGGCATCGTCGTCGTGGGCAGTGGCGACGGCGTGGCGGGCTGGGGATCCGTCCGACGCCCGAACTTTCGCGGCGTCAGCATCGGCGCGACGGTGGGCGGCGGCGGGGTGGCGCCGATCCGCGTGGCCCTGCCGTCGCTGCCCACGACGACCGCGGCGCGACCGGCGCCGGTCCCGATGGCGGCGACCGCGCCGGCGGCGATCACCGACGCCAGCAGGAGGAACACATGTCCGTGCCCGCGCGACCGTCGCGGGCCGGCGGGAACGCCGGGTCTGCCCTGCCGTTGTCTTGTCATCGAATGTTGTATTCCTTGGTGATTTTCTGACCGTTGCGCTCCAGCCCCACGGACAGATGGCTGGCGGACTTGAGCTTCGTGTAGACCATGAGCGCTTGATCGGGGCTGCTCATCTCGAGGCCGTTGATGGCCGAGATGACGTCGCCGTTCTGCAGGCCGATCTTCGCGAACGGCCCGTCGGGTCGCACGCTGAAGAGCCGGAACCCCGCGGCGCGTCCGTCCTTCATCTCGGGCACGATGCGCGCCGCGCGCGACAGCGCGCTCATGTTGCCGAGGAGCGAGTCGACGGTGCCGCGCTGGACCTCGTAGGTGTGCTCGCCCGTCTTCTTGACGCCCTTCTCGAGCTCGGCGGCGAGCGGATCCGACGAGGGCGCCGCCGCGGCGGCCGGCGCCGCCACGGGCGCCGCCCCCGGCCCCTTGTCGAAGAGCTCGAGGTACTCTTGCCGGCCCGAGATCTCGAGGTCGACGCGCGTCTCCGAGATGTCGGTGATGGTCGCCTCGCGCACCTTGCCGCCGATGCCGAACGCGCCCGCCGATTTCTGCTCGGTGTCGCGAATGATGGCCATCGACCAACGGGGGTCCGCTGGAGGCGGCGCGAACATGATCGCGAGCAGCGCGACCGGCAGCGTCGTGCGCTGGGGCGCCGACGGCTGGGGCGGCCCGCTGTCCGCGGCCACTGGCGGCGGC
>DASZFV010000182.1:0-9191 GCA_035939455.1 Polyangia bacterium | reverse complement strand
CGAGATCGGCACGAGCGCGCTGAACTCCGACACGCGCTCCCAGTCGGCCAGGAGCGGCAGCAACGCGCCCTTGTCCTTGACCTTGTCGACCTTGTTGACCGCGAGGACGGTCGGGCGGCGCGCCGTCTCGAGCTGCCGCAGGATCTGGCGCTCCTCGTCGCCGGGACGCCGCTCGCCCGCGTCGACGACGAGGAGCGCGGCGTCGACCTCGTCGATGGCGCCGAGCGCCTCCTGGACCATGAAGCGATTGAGCCCCTTCTTCGCGCCGTGCACGCCGGGCGTATCGACGAAGACGATCTGTCCCTCGGTTCCGTTCCAGACGCCGACGATGCGGTTGCGCGTCGTCTGCGGCTTGGGCGTCACGATAGCCAGCTTTTCGCCCACGAGCGCGTTGAGCAGCGTCGACTTGCCGACGTTGGGTCGTCCCAAAATGACGACGGTGCCGGCGACCGTGCTCGCGGCGCTGTCGGGGGTGCTCATGTGGGGCTTCTATATAGCCTAGATGTCGTGCTATCCGGAGACATGCGCTCGCGGATTTTGCGCGTCGTCAGCAGGCTCGCCGGCGCGGTTGGGCTCGCGGGCGCGTTCTTACTGGCGTCCGCCAACGCCGCCGCGCCGCCGGTGCGGCCCGCGCCGCTGACGCTGGCCGACGGCGCCGGCGGCGCGCTCGAGGTGCGCGCGGGTGGAGCCGTCCTCGCGCGCGTGGCCGTCAAGACGGCACCGTTGCGGCGCGCGCCCGCTCGGTTGCGCGAGGTCTCAGTAGAGGGCCGTCGGGTCGTCGAGGTGCGCGTGGCAGTTCGGGGCACGCCGCACGAGGAGGTCTGGATCGGCGAGGTCGGCGGGCACGAGGCGCGCGTCGTGTGGAGCGGGCTCGCCGGTCCGCGCGACGCCGACGGAGAGACGGCGCTTGACGTCGAGCTGACGGCCGAGGGCGTCCTGGAGTACCAGAAGGCCAGCCAGGTCACGCGCTGCGACGGCGCGCCCGCGCGCTTGTTCCCGCGCGCGTTCGACTTTGAGGCCTGGAGGTTTCGACCAGTGCTCTCGTCGCTGCCGTCCCCGGCGCGCGAGAGGCTGGTCGGGCGGCGCGGCGATCCAGCGATGCCGCCGGGGCGACCGGTGGCCTCGTTCCATTTCACGGCGGCCTCGACGACGGCCGCCGCGAGCAGCGACGCCCGCGATCTGACGCCGCCCGCGGCCGTCGACGACGGCGATCCGGCGACGGCCTGGACCGAGGGGCTGGGCGGCGACGGGCGCGGCGAATTTCTCACGGCGCGGGCCGCCGCGGCCGGCGCCGTCGTGAGGGGCTTGCGCATCATCCCCGGGGACGCGTCGAGCGCGCGCCGGTATCTCGCGCGGAATCGCGTGCGCGCGCTCCAGCTCTCGTTAGGACCCCGGGACGACCAGCGCTTCGACGTCGAGCTCCCCGACGCAGGCGCGAGCCGCTTCCGTGAGCCGTATTGGGTGGCGCTGCCGCGCCCGGTGCCGGCGTCGTGCGCGACGATCGTCATCACCGAGGTGACGCCCGGGACCGAGGCGACCCCGCCCCGGAGCTTCGGCGCGACGGCGATCTCGGAGCTCACGCTCTTCACCGAGCTCGACGGCCCCGACGGCGCCACGCGGCTCGTGGCCGACGCCGCCAGCGCGGCCGACTGCGCCTCGCGCGTGCCGGCGCTCGTGAGTCTGGGCGCGGCAGCCGTGTCGCCGACGGCCGTGGCTATCATGCAGACGGCCGCGAGCGGGCACACACCGCCGCGCGAGTGTCTCGTCGAGGCCCTGACGAGCCTCGATCCAGAGCCCAAGGACCCCGTCGTCGTCGCGGCTCTCGTGGCGGCCCTGGCGGGCGCGAGCGAGAAGGAAGAGCGTCTCGTCACGGGCGCGCTCCGGCGCGCGGCCGAGCCGCCCGTCACGACCCTCGCGGCGAGTATGAACGCCGCTTCGACGGCCCCCGAGGATCGCGCGCGCGCCGCGCGGGTGCTCGGCGGCCTGGAGGATGCGCGCGCCGCGGAGGCGCTGGTGGCCGCCGTCGGCCAGGGGACGCAGCGCCAGCGCGACGCGGTCGTCCTCGCGATCGCGGCCGCGCCCAAGCTCGAGGCGGGCACGCTCTTCGCGGCCATCGCGGCGGGCGACGGGTCGGTGAAGCGGCAGGCCGACCTCTTGCGCGTCATTCCGCCGCTCGTCAAGCGGGCGCCCGACGCCGGGGCGCCCGCCCTCGCCCTCCTGCGCGCCGCGCTGGCGCCGTTGCGGCCCTTCGAGGTGCGCTGCCGCGCCGTGCAGGCGCTCGGCGCGCTCGGTCCCTCGGCCGTGCCCGTCCTCTCTGACGTCCGCGCCCAAGCCGAGGACCCGGTCCTGCGCCACCTCGCGGCGCGCGAGCTCGCCGCGGTGGGCGGCGCCGAGGCGGTGGCGGCCCTGCGGGCAGCGCTCGCCGACCACGATCCGCGCGTGCGCGAGACGGCGGCCGACGGGCTCGGGCAAGCTCGCGACGTCGCCGCCGCCGCGCCGCTCATCGTGGCCGCCAAGCAGGAGCCGTGGCCCTTCGTGCGCCGCGCGGAGGTCGAGGCGCTCGGACACCTCTGTGGCGGCGGCGCGACCGACCTGCTCGTGCGCGCCATCGAGCGCGACGTCGCCGAGGTGCGACGCGCCGCCCTCGTGGGCCTTGCGCGCTGCCAGGACGCGCGAGCTCGGCCGCTTCTCCTGCGCGTCCTCGGGCGGCGCAACGAGGCCTCGACCGTGCGCGAGCTCGCCGCGGCGCTCCTCGGCGAGCTGGGCGACCGCGCGGCCGCGCCCGCCATGGCTGCCGCGCTCATCCGCCAGGTCAACGAGTCGGAAGAGGACTTGTCGGTCGAAGGCGTCGCGGAGACGACCTTGCGATCCCTGGCGCGCCTGGGCGGCCCCGAGGCTGCCGCTGCCGCCGCGAAGCTCGCCAAGGACATGCGTCACCCTTTCCAGTCGACGGCGGTCGAGGCCCTCGGCGCGCTGTGCGACCCCGGCGTGGGCGCGGCGACGCTGCGCGAGCTCGAGGCGGACCACGTCGCCGCGTTGGCCCTCGCGGCGCAGAACGCCACGAAGCACTGCGCCTCGGCGCGGTGAGCGGCCGCGCTCAGCCCGGCTCGGTGCCGGCGCCCACGCCCGAGGCGGTCCACGCCTCTCGGAAGGCGACGAGGCGGCCGAAGCGCGGGACGTCGGCCATCCCGCGGAACACGATCCAGTCGAGGGCGCACCCGAGCGAGAGCGTCGCGCCGGACAGCGGACGCGCGAAGGCGGGCACGTGCGCGTCTATCCACGCGAGCGCCGTCGCGACGCGATCGGCTTGGCGCGAGACGTAGCCCTGATCGGGCAGCTTGTCGCGCAGCAGGTAGAATCGATTGATGGCCGCGTCGAGCGCGCCCTCGACCACGACGTTGAGGACGCGACCAGTCCAGTCGTCGGGCGGAAGCTCGAGGCCGGCGGCGCGCAGCGCGGGCTCGTGGCGCGCCCAGAGCCACGCCGCGATGAGTCCGGACTCGGCGAGCACGCGCGGCGTGCCGTCGTCGAGCGCGCCCGCAGGCTCGGACGAACCCATCTCGATGACGGGCACTTTTCCGAGCGGCGCGATACGCGCGAGGGCGGCCGCGCCCTCCGCCGTACGTGTGTCGACCATCGTCACGGGGAGCCCCGCGGCGCGCGTCAGGATGCGGATCTTGCGCGTGTAGGGCGACGTCGTCGTGCCGTAGAGCTTCACGACGGGCGAGGCGACTGAGCTTCCGGCCGGACCGCCCTCCTCGAAGGATGGCTGGAATCCCTCGATGGTTCCCATCTAGCTCCGAGGCAGCTGCGCCAGCGCCTGCTTGAGCAGGTCGTTCTTCGGGTCCGTCTCGAGGCCGCGCTCGAACATGTTGCGCGCCTTCGGGATCTCCTTGGCCGTGAGGTGCATGCGGCCGAGCATGAGGTAGACCTCGGCCTTCGAGACGCCGGTCGTCGCCTCGTCGAAGTTCTGCAGCAACAGCGACCGGTAGAACTTGCGTGCCGTCTCGTGGTCGCCGCGCTCGAACGCCAGGCGGCCCAGCGCCGAGAGCGTGAGCGGATGGGCCGGATCGAGCTTATAAGCGGCGCCGAAGTGCTCCGCGGCCCCGTCGAGGTTGCCCTCGGCGATGGCGATGGCGCCGAGCCGCTGGTACCAACGCGCCGCGTCCTTCCCGCGGCGGGCCTTCGTGAGCTGCTCGATGAGGTCGCGTGCGATGGCGACGGCCTCGGACGTGCGGCCGGCGGCGATGAGCGCGTCGGCCAGATCTTCGCGGCCCCCGATCTCGTCGGGCGCGATCGCGACGAGGCGCTCGAGCACGGGTACGGCCTGCTTGCCCCGACCGAGCTTCTTGTACAGGCCGGCGATATCCGCGAGGAGCTTGCGCTGGACGTCCGGGGTCGCCGCAGCGGTCAATCCTTCAGAACGCAGCTCGAGGAGCCGGACGAGGCGCTCGTCGTCGCCGGCCGCGCGCGCCAGCTCTTCGAGGGCCTCGATCGTGGGCCCGTGTGCAGGCGAAGCGTCGAGCGCGCGCAGGAGCAGCGCCTCGATCTCCGCGCTGGGCGCCTCCGAGCCGTGCTGGGCGCGCAGGATCTGGGCGCTGCGGAAGCTGATCTCGGCGAGCTCGGGACCCGACGTCGCGGCGGCCGCGGCGCGCTCGAGGGCGGCGCCCGCGTCCTCCCACCGCTCGGCGGTCTCGTGAATGCGCGCCATCGAGAGCAGCGCCGCGACGTTCGTGGGAGCGACCTCGAGCACCTTCTCGAGCGCCTCGACGGCGCTCTCGGGCGACGAGAGGTCGCGCTCCCAGACTTCGGCGATCGCCACGCGCAGCGCGAGCTCCGAGGGCTTGCGGCCGGCCCCGCCCTCGAGGTCGGCGTGCTTGCCGAGCACCTCGACGAGATCGTACCAGCGCTCGCCCGTGCGCAGAAGGCGCTCGAGCTCGAGGTAACCCGCGCCGTTCGACGGGTCGACGTCGAGCGCCTGTCGCAGGTAACCGCTCGCCTGCTCGAGATCTTCGAGGCGCGTCTCGGCGTTCTTCGCCAGCTTGAGCAGCACGGCGACCTGCGCGGGCCCCGATGTCGCCGCGGCGTTCAGGCGGCGTTGCAGCACCTCCTGCAAGGTCGCCCAGTCTTCCCGTCGCTCCTCGATGGCCTCGAGCGCGCCGAGCACGGCCGCATCCTCGGGCGCGCCCTCGAGCGCCTCGCGGTAGGCGTCGGCGGCGCCGCCGACGTCGTTTTGTTGCAGGCGCAGCCCGCCCACACGCGCCCAGAGCGCCGCGCGCTCCGCGGGCGCCTCAGCGAAGCGCGCGCGCTCGGCGAGCGCGCCGACCAGCGCGTCTTCGCCGAGCTGCCCCGTGGCCTCGTAGAGTCGCGCCAGCTCGCCGAGGGCCTCAGCGTCGCCCTCCTCGGCGGCGCGCAGCGTCTGCCACGCCGCCACGGCGGCGGCGACGTCGCCGCGCTGTTCGTGCAGGCGCGCCGCCTCGCCGAGCCGGCGCTTGCGGGCCTGCGGGTCGAGCTCGAGCGCGGCGCGCCGCTCGAGGATCGAGGCGAGGTGCGGGGCGGCGACCGCGCCGGCGCCGCGATAGAGCGCCTCGAGCGCCGACAGCGCGTCGACGTTCTCCGCGTCGGACGCGAGCACGAGCTGATAGAGCCGCTCGGCGCCCGCGGGATCGGCCGGGGCGACCTCGTAGAGGCGCGCGGCGCGCAGCGCGAGCTCGCGCGCGGCGTCGGGCTCGGCGGCGCCGAGGACGGCCTCGATGCGGGCAGCGCCCTCGTGGGGGACGCCAGCGGCGGCGGCGATGCGCTCGAGATCGTCGAGCGCGCCGCCAGGCATGGGCTCCTCCTTGAGGGCGCGGCCGAGGGCATCGAGCGCGCGCGTGGCGTCGCCGAGGCGGGCGTCGCAGATCTCGGCGATCTTCCGCAGCCAGTGGGCGCGCTCGGCGGCGTCGTCGCGCAGGCCCACGCGGAATTCGTAGAGCCCGAGCAGCTCTTCGTTGTCACCGCGCGCCTGGGCGAGCGGCTCGAGGATCTCCAGGGCACCCTCGCGCGTCTCCTGCCGCTCGAGGAGCTCGACGAGCGCCCCGTGCGCCGCGGCGTGGCCGGGGTTGCGTTCGAGCGCGTCGCGAAAAGCCGCGAGCGCGCCTTCGGCGTCGTCCAGCGTTCTCAGTCGCAGCTCGCCGAGGGCCGCGAGGAACTCGGCCTGCGCCATGGGGTCGGCGGCGACCTCCGCCTCGCGCCCGAGGATCTCGCCGAGCTCGGCGTGCGCGTCCTGACTGCGCAGCACGCGCTCGAGCGCCGCGAGGACGATCGTCTCGTCGCCCGGCAGGCTCAGGGCCCGCCGCAGGTAGTCCGCCGCCTTCGGCAGATCGGCGAGCTGGCTCTCGTAGAGCTCGGCGAGCCGCATGGCGAGGGCGCGCTGGAGAGATGCGTCGAACGTCGCGTCGATGCGGTCGGCGTAGACGCGCGCGAGGCCGGCGAAGTCGCCCGTGGCGGTGGCGAGGCGCTCGAGCGCCTCGCGCGGGGCCGAGGCCGTCGCCTCTTCCGTGAGCGCGCGCGCCCAGGCGTCGAAGGCGCGGCCGACGTCGCTGCGCTCCGTCTCCTCGATGCGCGCGACCTCGGCGAGCGTCGCGATGCGCTCTGCGGCGGCGTCCTCGGCGGCGAGACGCAGCTCGAGGAGCTCGACGACACCGGTCCAGTCGCGCGCGGCGCGGAGCACGGGTTCGAGCGCCGCGATCGCGGCCGAGCGGTAGTCGGTGCCGCGCGCGATCGCCGCGAGCGCCTCCCGCGCGCCGGCGTGCCGGGGTGACGCCTCCAGGATCTTCCGATAGCGCGCGATGCCTCCCTCGACGTCTCCGAGCTCGACCTCGGTGAGACGCGCGGCGCGTAGCGCGAGCGCGTCGCGGGCGTCCACGCTCGTCTCGCCCGCGGCGCGGTCGTCGAGGACCTCGAGCAGGTCGGCGTGGCGCTCGTCGCGCGTGAAGATCGCGTCGAGGGCCGCCAGCGCCTCCCGGTCGGCCGCCGATTCCTCGAGGACCGTGCGGAGATGCCCGACGGCCTGATCCGGCTCCTGGAGCTTGTCGTCGTAGAGGCGGGCGAGGTCGAGGTGGAGCGCGCGCCGGGCGACGGGGAGCTCGACGAGCTGGAGCTTGCGCTCGAGGACCTCGGCGAGCTCGCGAAAGGACGAACCCGCGGCGTGGAGCTGGGCGAGCGCCTCGAGCGCCTCGACGTCGTTGGCGTCGATCTCGAGCACGGCCTCCCAGGCGCGCCGCGCGGGCTCGCTCTGTTTGAGCGCGTCCTCGTAGAGCACGGCGACGCGCTTCGTGATGGCCTTCTTCTCGGTCGCGTCGAGCGTCACCTCGGCGTGCTTCTCGAGGATCTCGACGAGCTCGTCTGGGCGCGCGGCCTGCGAGAGCAGGCGCTCGAGGGCGAGGAACGCGTCGGCGTCGTCGGGGCGCGCGGCGAGCGCCGACCGCCACGCCTCGACGGCCTGGGCGACGTCGCCGAGGTGCTCCTCGGCGAGCCGGGCAGCGACGCCCCAAAGCTGGGCCTGCAGGTCGGGATCGATCGCCTCGACGGCGCCCTTGCCGAGCGTCGCGACGAGCGGCGCGTACTGGCGCGCCGAGACAGCCAAGGCCTCCATCTCGCCGAGCGTGTCGGCCGAGCTGACGTCGACGAGCCAGGCGCGCGCGCGGCAATCGAAGGCCAGGTCGAGCCGCCCGAGGCGCTGGTAATTGTCGGCCATCTCGCGCAGAATTGCGACGCGCTGCTCCCGATCGTCGATGGTCTCGAGCTGCGCCTCGAGGGCGCCCACGAGCTTGCCGCGATCGCCCGTGGCGCGGTACACGGGCTCGAGCACGACGGCCACGCGCTGGCGATGATCGGGATCGGCCGCGACGCGCTCGAGGGCGGCGATTGCCTCGCGCCTGCCGGGCGATTGCTCGAGGACCTCGGCGTAGCGATCGATCGCGGCAGAGACGTCGCCGATCTTCGTCTCGAGGACGTCGGCGAGGCGCAACGTCACGGCCTCGCGGTCGGCCGGCTCGGTGACGCGCGTGAGCAGGAGCGCCAGATGGTCGCCGAGGTCGTGCCACAGCTCCTCCGCGGAGAGAAGGCGCTCGAGCTCGGCGTCCGTCGAGCGGTCAGTGGGGTCGAGCTCGGCGGCCTCCTGCAACGTCCCGATGGCGCGGCTGCGGTTGTCGAGGCGCTCCTCGTCGAGCTTGGCGCTGCGGCGCAAGAGCGTCAGCTTGGCGATGGCGTCGATCGTGCGCGCGGCCTGCTCGTCGACGAGCTCGCGCAGGTCGGTCCAGGCCTCCCACCGCTCGAGCGCGCTCTCGTAGAGCTGCGCGACGGCGCGGTCCCCGGGGAGCGCCTCGAAGAGCCGGCGGTAGTACTTGCGCGCCTCTTGCTGATCGCCGAGGCGGAGGTCGAAGATCTCGGCCGTCCGGCGCACGACCTCGAGCACGGCCGGATCGTCGCTGAACTCATCGGCGACGTAGCTCGCGAAGAGCGCCCCCACGTCCTGCCAGCGGCCGAGCTTGTCGGCGAGGCGCAAGAGCGGCTCGGCGCTATGCCGCTCCGTGGGCGCCTCCTGGAAGACCTTGCCGTACCAGCGCAGCGCGCTGTCGAAGTCCTCGAGTTGCTCCTCGTAAAGGCGCGCGATTCGCTTCGTCCACGCGACGCGCTCGGCCGGATCGTCGACCTGCAGGAGGCGGATCTCCCCGATCTTGATGAGCTGTGGCCAGTCGCCGCGGCCCGCGTACACGGGCTCGAGCAACTCGGCCGCAGCGCCCTGGACGGCGACGTCGTCGAGCATGCCCTCGAGGAGCGCGATGGCGCCCGGGTGGTCGGGGTCGCCCTGCAGCACGACGCGGAGGTGGCCGAGGGCGCTCTCCCGGTCGCGCTGCCGATCGTGCTCGATCTGCGCGAGGCGGAAGCGAATCGCCACGACGTCGCGCTCTGCGAGGCGGCCCCGCGTGAGCGTCTCCTCCAGAAAGCGGGTGAGGTCGCTCCAGCGCTCGGTCTCGGTATAGAGGCGATCCAGGGCCTCACGCGCCTCGCGCGCGCCGTCGCCGGGCGGCGCGAGCTCGACGACGCGCTCGTAGGCCGCGATGGCGTCGTCAGGCCGCCGGAGCGACGCCTCGGCGAGCTGTCCAAGCTGGGCGCGCAGGCGCTGCTCGGCGGCGGCGTCGCGCGTG
>DASZFV010000181.1:0-4207 GCA_035939455.1 Polyangia bacterium | reverse complement strand
GCGAGCGCCGGCGCCGCAAGGGCCGACGAGACACCGGGAACGATCTCGCAGGCGAAGCCGGCCTCGGCGAGCGCCAAGGCCTCTTCGCCGCCGCGCCCGAAGACGAACGGATCGCCGCACTTGAGGCGCACGACCTTGAGGCCGCGCCGCGCGTTCTTGACGAGCAGGCGGTTGAGCACGTCCTGGCCGATCGACTGCCGGCAGGCGCGCTTGCCCACGTAGAACCAGCGCGCGCGCGGCGCGAGATCGCGCAGCCGCTCCGAGCCGAGCGCGTCGTAGAGGACGAGATCGGCCTCGGCGAGCCGGCGCGCGCCGCGCACGGTGATGAGCTCGGGGTCGCCCGGCCCGGCGCCCACGAGCGAGGGCCGCGCCGAGGGCGTCGGCGCGGCAGGCGGCGCCGAGGTCGGCGTGCGCGCGTCGTTCGCGGGCCGCGCCGCCTCGCGCTCGGCATAGAGGCGATTGAGCGCGTCGAGCAACAGCGGCCGCCGCGCCAGCATGGGCACCCCCTCGGCCCTCCAGATGCGGCGCAAGCGCTCGGCCTCGGCGGTCCAGCTCGCGAGCTCGTCGGGCAGGACCGCCTCGAGCGCCTCGCGCAGCAGGCCCGCGAGAGCCGGCGCGCGGCCGTCCGTCGAAAACGCCACGGTGACGCCGCCGCGCCGCACGACGCCCGCGCCGTACGCGCTCGCCGAGGCGGGATCGTCGACGGCCAGAACGAAGGTGCGGCGCGCCTCGCCCGCCGCCGCAACCGCGCGGTTCACCTCGGGCGTGGCCGCGGCGACGACGAGCCACGCGCCGTCGAGATCGGCCCCGACGAACGCCCGCGCCGCGAGGCGAAGCGCCCCCGCCGCCGCGAGCTCGCGCAGCTCCGGCCCGACCTCGGGCGCGACGACGGTGACGTGCGCGCCCGCCTCGAGGAGCGACCGCGTCTTCGCCGTGCCGACGGGCCCGGCGCCCACGACGAGCACGTCACGCCCCGCGAGCTTGAGAAAGAGTGGGAACAGCATGGAATCTCTCCGGGTGGTGCGCCTCCGTGAGAGCCGCCGTCCCGTCGGTCCATCACTATAAGAAGGACGGCGGCGGCCGGTCAAGGCGCGATGGACAATTGGACAGTATAATAGACACACATGCGCGGACACCACCTCTTCCCAACCGCGCCCGAGCGCCCGCCGCGGCGGAGTCCGCTAGACTGCGCGCCGTCATGAGAACGCTCGCCCCCGCCACGGAGATCGCCCAGGCCGCCGCCTCGCTGAGCGGCGCCGAACCCGACGCCGTCGTGAAGTGGGCGGTGGAGCGCTTCGGCGCACGCGTCGCCGTCGCGTCGAGCTTCTCCGTCGAGGACTGCGTCGTCATCGACCTCGTGCACAAGGCCAGCCGCGCCGCGGGCGGCCAGGCGCGGGTCTTCGCGCTCGACACGGGCCGCCTGCACGACGAGACCTACCTGACGGCCGAGCGCGTGCGCATGAAGTACGACCTCAAGATCCAGTGGATGTTCCCGCGGCGCGAGGCCGTCGAGACGCTTATCGGCGTCAAGGGGCTCTACAGCTTCCGCGACTCGCTCGACAACCGGCACGAGTGCTGCGGCATCCGCAAGGTCGAGCCGCTCGGCCGCGCGCTCGCCGAGCTCGACGCCTGGGTCACGGGCCTGCGCCGCGAGCAGTCCATCACGCGCACCGACGGCGCCGAGGTCGAGCTCGACGCCGCGCACGGCGGCATGACGAAGCTCAACCCGCTCATCGGCTGGACGATGGAGCAGGTCCGCGCTTACGCCAAGGCGAACGGGGTGCCCGTGCACCCGCTTCATGACAAGGGCTACCCGTCGATCGGCTGCGCGCCCTGCACGCGCGCCATCCAGCCCGGCGAGCACCCGCGCGCCGGCCGCTGGTGGTGGGAGGATCCCCAGAACAAGGAGTGCGGGATCCACCTGCCGACTGTCGGTTGACGTCGCCTGAGCAGTGCCCTAGAGATCCCGGAACTTGAAGGGCTTGCCGCCGGGGCCGTAGTCGGCGGTGAGCTGGCCGTGGCCGCGCAGGAGCCATCGGTACGTCAACAGGCCGTCGACCCCCACGGGGCCGCGAGCGTGGAGCTTGTCGGTGCTGATGCCGACCTCGGCGCCGAGGCCGTAGCGGTAACCGTCGGCGAAGCGCGTGCTGGCGTTGTGGTAGACGCCGGCGGCGTCGACCTCGGCGAGGAACCGCTCCGCGGCGGCCTCGTCCTTCGTGATGATGGCCTCGGTGTGACGCGAGCCGTGCGCGTCGATGAAGGCCAGCGCCGCGTCGAGATCGCGCACCTGCTTGATGGCGATGACCGGCGTGCCGAACTCGAACCCGAAGTCCGCGTCCTTCGCCGCGACGAGCTTCGGGTGACGCTTGCGCGTCTCCTCGCAGCCGCGCATCTCCACGCCCGCGGCGGCGAGCGCCTCGACGCAGGCGTCGAGCGCCGCGCCGGCCTCGGCGTCCCACAGGAGCGCCTCGGCGGCGTTGCAGGCCGCGGGGTAGGTCGTCTTCGCGTCGACGACCACGCGGGCCGCCATGCCCGGGTCGGCGGCGCGGTGCAGGTAGACGTGGCACACACCCGCCGCGTGGCCCATGACGGGGATGCGCGTGTTGCTCTGGATGTAGCGCACGAACTCCGACGAGCCGCGGGCGACGACGAGGTCGACCGTGCCGTGCAGCCCGAGCACGGCCGCGACGTCCTCGCGGCCCGCGAGCAGGACGGCGGCGCGCGCGTCGATGCCGTGCTTGCCGAGCACGCTGTGGACGATCGCGATGAGGGCCTGGTTCGTCTTCGTGGCCTCGCGCCCGCCCTTGAGCAGGACGGCGTTGCCGCTCTTCCAGGCCAGGCCCACGATCTGCACGAGCGCGTCGGGGCGCGACTCGAACACGACGCCCAGCAGTCCGAGCGGGCAGGACACGCGCTCGAGCACGAGGCCGTCGTCGAGCGCGCGGCGCAGCGTCGCGCGCCCAACGAGATCGGGCATGGCGGCGAGCTGCTGGAGGCCGTCGACGAGGCCGTCGAGCTTCTTGCCGTCGATGCCGAGTCGCTTGGCGAGCGCGGGCGCAACACCGTCGGCCTTCGCGGCGGCGACGTCCTCGGCGTTGGCCGCCAGGATCGCGGCGCGCGCCGGCGCCTCGCGCAGGCCCGACGCGAGGTCGACGAGCAACGCCGCGCGCCCCTCGGCCGTCAGGCGCGCGAGCTTGCCGCCCGCGGCGCGCGCGGCGAGCGCCGTGTCCCGTATGGCCGTCGTGTTCGTCGTCATTACACCGCTCCCATGACCAGGTTGTCACGCGTGATGAGCGCGTCGTAGCCGCGCCACCCGAGCACGGCGTCGATGTCGTCGCTGTGCCGCCCCGCGAGCTTGCGGCACGCCTCGGCCGGATAGTTCACGACGCCGCGGCCGTGCACGCGCCCGCTGCCGTCGCGCACCTCGACGACGTCGCCCTGCTCGAAGTTGCCGTCGACCGAGACGACGCCGATCGGCAGGAGCGACGCCTTCGAGCTCGTGAGCGCGCGCAGCGCCCCCTCGTTCACGACGAGCGCGCCGCGGTGGCGCGCGCCCACGGCGATGTGGCGGATGCGCGCGCGCCGCGGCTCCGACGCCGGGATGAGCGTGCCCAGATCTTCGCCCGCGAGGGCGCGCTCGAGCACACGCGGCTCGGCGCCGCCCGCGATGAGCACCGTCGTGCCCTCGCCCGTCGCGAGCGCGGCCGCCTCGAGCTTGCTCGCCATGCCGCCGCTGCCGCCCGCCGAGCTGCCGCTCGCGCGCGAGAGGGCCGCCTCGTCGACGTCGGCGAGCTCGGGGATGCGGGTCGCGGACGGGTCGTGCTTGGGGTTCGCGGTGAAGAGCCCGGCGACGTTCGTCAGCAGGACGAGCAGGTCGGCGTCGAGGCTGACGGCGACGCGCGCCGACAGCCCGTCGTTGTCACCGAAGCCGGACGTCGATTGACCCGGCGCGGGGAGGGGACCGCCGTTGGCCCGTCGGTGCTCGACGAGCTCCCGCACGCTCACGCTGTCGTTCTCGTTGAGAACGGGCACGGCGCCGAGCTCGAGGAGGCGCATCAGCGTCGTCCGCACGCACAGCGCCCGATCCCGGTCCGCCAGATCTTCCTGCGTGAGCAACACCTGCGCCGCGGTGATGCCCTCCTCGGCGAAGAGGCGCGAGTAGACGCCCATGAGCAACCCCTGCCCGACGGCCGCGCACGCCTGGCGG
>DASZFV010000180.1:0-3325 GCA_035939455.1 Polyangia bacterium | reverse complement strand
CTGCTCGAGCGCGTCGCGGCGCTCTCGGTCGAGAAGCTCAACCAGCCCGAGCGGGCGCTCAAGGCCTACGAGCGCATCCTCACGACCGACCCACAGAACCGTCGCGCGGCGCTAGCACTCGTGCCGCTGTACCGTCAGGCGCAGAAGTGGCCGCGCCTGCTCGCGACCTACGAGGCGCTCGTGGGGCCTGCCGCTGCCGACGGCGGGGGCGGCCTCGCCGAGCGCTTAGAGCTCTTTGCCGAGGCACGTCTCATCTGCGAGCAGCGGCTCGGCTCGAAGGGCCTCGCCTACCAGTGGGCGGCCCGCGCCTTCGAGGCGGCGCCGAAGAACGAAGCCGTGCGCAGCGACCTCGAGCGCGTTGCGGGCGAGGCCGACGAGTGGGGCGCGCTCGCCGCGCTCTACGCCAAGCGCGCCGAGACGACGACCGACGCCGAGGAGCGCCTGTGGCTGCTGCGGCGCGCGCTGCGCCTCAGCCTCACGCGGCTCTACAAGCCACTCGAGGCGCGCGTCTTCGCGGAGCGGATCATCGCCGACCTCGGGCATGACGACGAGGCCGACGGCGCGCTCGAGCAGATCTTCACGCAGACGAAGGCCTGGCCCGAGCTCGCGAAGCTGCTGCACTCCCGCGCCGACCGCGCGCCCGACATCGGCGAGCGCGTCAAGCAGCTCTTCCGCATCGCGCAGCTGGAAGAAGAGCGCGTGGGCGACGCCGCGGCCGCGGCGAAGACGTTCGGCGCGATCGTCGAGGCCGAGCCGGCCAACGACAAGGCGCTCAAGGCGCTGGCGCGCGTCGCCGAGGCGCGCCAGGACTGGGCGGGCCTCGTCGAGGTCCTGCGCCGGGAGCTCGAGGTTCGGGGCCGCGACGGCGCGACCGCGGGCGCGCGCGAGGAGCTGCTGCTGCGCATCGGGCATATTCAGGAGACGCGCCTGGCTGACGCCGCGGCGACCTTCGCGTCGTACCGCGGGGTGTTACAGACCAACCCCGAGAGCGCGGCCGCCGTCGCCGGACTCGAGCGCCTGGCGGCCGCCGGCAAAGGATCGGCGGCCGAGCGTGCCGAGATCGCGGCGCTCTGCCTGCCGTATTACGAGCGCACCGAAAACGCCGCCAAGCTCGCCGGCGCCCAGGAGGCGCTGCTCGCCGTCGCGGACACGCGCGGGGAGAAGGTCGAGCGTCTCGAGCGGCTGCGCGCCCTCTACGCGGGACCGCTCGGCGACGCCGCCGCGGCCTACCGAACGAGCCTCGCGCTCTTCGAGCTCGACCCGTCGGACCAGACCAACCGCGGTCAGCTCGTGAGCTTCGCGGAGTCCGCCGGCAAGACCGCCGAGCTCGTCGACAAGGCGCGCGATCTCGCGGCCGTCACCGACGACGCCATCCTCCGCCGCGATCTGCTCGTCACCGTGGCGGAGCTGCAAGAGCAGCGCCTCGGCAACGCGGGCGACGCCGAGAAGGTCTACGTCGAGATCCTGTCCGTCGAGCCGCTCAACGTGGGCGCCTTCAACGCGCTGGCGCGCCTCTTTCGGGCCGCGCAGCGCTGGGCCGACCTGCGGGCACTCCTCGACCTGCGCCAGGGGGCGACCCTCGAGCCGCGCGAGCGCCTCGATGTGCTCGCGCAGATCGCCGAGCTCGATGAGGCGGGCCTCGCAGACTCGGCCCACGCCGTCGCGACTTACGAGAAGATGCTCGAGCTCGACCCGGCAGACATGCGCGCGCACCGCGCGCTCGACCGCCACTACGCCGCCGGCGAACGCTGGCGCGACCTCGAGGAGCTGCTGGGCACGCGCGTCGGCTTCGCGACGGTCGCCGAGGTCCCGGAGCTCGAGTTCCGCCGCGCCGAGCTGCGCGCCACGCGCTTCGGCGACCTCGACGGCGCGCTCGACCTACTCGAGGAGATCGTGCGGGCCGCGCCCAATCACGAGGGCGCGCGCCGGCTCCTCGAGAAGCTGCTGACCTCGCCTGAGCAGCGCCAGCGCGTCGCGCGCGTGCTCGAGCCGCTCTACGAAGCGGGCGGCGCCTGGGCACGCCTCGTCACCGTGCTCGAGGTGCGGCGCGAGACGCTGGGCGCGACGGGGCCGGAGCCGGCCGCGCTTCTCGCCCGCATCGCCGACCTCCAGGAGAGCAAGCTGCAGGCGCGCGCGAGCGCGCTCGCGACGTGGCAAAAGGTGCTGGCGGCCGACCCGAGCAACCCGGACGCGCTGCCCGAGCTCGAGCGGCTCGCGACGGCGCTCGAGCGGTTCTCCGAGCTCGTCGACGTCTACCAGGAGCTGGCCTTCAAGCACGACGCGAGCGACATCAGCGGCCGCGCGGATCTCCTGGCGCGCGCCGCCAAGCTCTACGCGGGGCGCCTCGGCAACCGTCGCGCCGCCATCGAAGCGTGGAAGCTCGTGCTCGGCCTCGACGCCGAGAACCCGGAGACGGGCCGCCCCGCGGCCGAGGCGCTCGAGGCGCTCTACACCGAGACGGGCGACCTCGCCGCGCTCGTCCAGATCTTGCGCGTGCAGGCCGGGTGGGCCGATCGCGCCGACGAGCGCAAGGCGCTGCTCTTCCGCGTCGCGGGCCTCGAGGAGAAGTCGCTCGCCGATCCGCAGGCGGCCGTAGCCACGTTGCGCGCCATCCTCGACATCGATAGCCAAGACCAGGCGGCCATCTCAGGCCTCGAGCAGATCTTCGAAGCCGGCTCGCAGCACGCGCAGCGGGTCGAGATGCTGCGCAAGCGCATCGACCTCGCGCGCGACCCGGCGGCGCGCCAGGAGCTGTGGCGCCGCGTGGCCGGGCTCCTCGAGAAGGACGTCGGAGACGTCGAAGAGGCCATCGCCGCCTGCGTCGCCATCCTCGACGAGAACCCTGAGGACGTCAGCGCCCTCGAGACCCTCTCTCGCCTCTACGAGCAGCAGGGCCGTCATCGGGATCGCCTCGAAATTCTCGAGCGCCGGCTCTCGCTCGTTCAAGGACCCGCGCGCGGCGAGCTCCTGCGCCAGATAGCGGCTCTGCTCGAGGGGCCGCTCGGAGACGCGCCGAACGCCCTCGAGCGCTGGCGCGAGGTGCTCGCGGCGACGCCGGGAGGCCAAAAAGGGCAACAGAAAGGACAGGAGCAGGAGGACCCGCTGGCCCTCGCGGCGCTCGAGCGCTTTCTGCAGCCGACGGTCGACGCCGGCCTGCGCCTGTCGGCGGCCCAGGCGCTCGAACCGGTGTACGAGCGGACGGGGCGCTACGCCGACCTCGCGGGCGTCGTGCGGGTGTATGTCGACGGCGGCGACGACGCGCGCACGCGCCTCGAGCAGCGCATGCGGCTCGCGGCGCTGCAAGAGGGGCGCCTGCGCGACGCCG
>DASZFV010000179.1:0-3908 GCA_035939455.1 Polyangia bacterium | reverse complement strand
TCAAGCTCATGACGCAAATAATCCAAAAAGCACGGGTGTTTCGTTCCTCCCCACTTACGTTCACCGTCTCGGGCCGGCAAGACCTTTGACACGGGTCGGGCGGGTCTCTATGGTCCGCCCGGCGTGAAAAGAGACGACCAGAACCGCCGATCCGGCTCGCCTGTCGGGACGCGTGCACGCCTCAGAGCTCCGGGCGTTGCGCGTCATCGTCCGGTTGGCCCGGCTGGCGTGGGAAGGCGCGTCGCCGAATACCGCGTGTCGCCCGACGTCGCGACGCGCCTGCGCGCCGGGCACCCGTGGGTATTCCGCGACGCGCTGGGACCGCGCGGTGTGTCGGAGCCGACGGGCGCCCTCGTCGACCTGATTTCCGGGAACCGGGAGTTTGTCGGACGGGGCTACGTCGACCGCGAGCATCCGATCGCCGTGCGCATCCTCGCGCGCCGCCCCGAAGAGCGCGTCGTGCCCGGCAACGGCGTCGTCGCGGCGCGCTTCGCGCGGGCCGTGCAGCTGCGCTGGTTCCTCTTCGGCGCCGCCCGGCCGGCGGCCATGCGCGTTTTCACGGGGGAGAGCGAGGGCTTGCCGGGCGTGACCGTCGATCGGTACGGCGACTTCGTCGTCGTGCAGTGGCTGTCGGCTGGCGCGCTCGGCTGGCGCGACGAGCTCTACGAAGCCGTCGAGAAGGCGCTCGCGCCCCGAGGCATCTACGAGCAGCGCCGTCTGCGCCCGCTCGGCGGTCAGGCCGTCGCCGAGCCGGCCGTGCGCGCGCGCGGGGACGAGGCGCCGCTCGAGCTCGTCGTCGAGAGCGACGCCGGCGTCAGCCCGTGCAAGTTCGGCGTCGACGTCACGGCGCCCCTCGGCGTGGGCCTCTTCCCCGACATGCGGCTCGCGGGGGCGGCCGTCGCGGCGCGGGCCGCCGATCGACGCGTCCTGAACCTCTTCTCCTATTCGGGCGCGTTCTCAGTGCACGCGGCCAAGAGCGGCGCCAGCGAGGTGGTCGCCGTCGATCTCGCGGCCAAGGCGCACGCGCGCGCGCGCCGCAACTACGAGCTCTCGGGACTCGATCCGGCGCGCCTCGAGGCCATCACGGGCGACACGACGAAGACGGTCGAGAGGCTCGCGTCGCGCGGGCGCCGCTTCGACATCGTCATCTGCGACCCGCCGACCTTCTCGCACGGGCCCGCGGGGCAGTTCTCGGTCGCGCGCGATCTGGCGGCGCTCGCGGCGACGTGTCTCTCGGTGCTCGAGCCGGGAGGTCTGCTCGTCTTCGCGACGAACTCGACGAAGGTCTCGGCGCTCGACTTCGATCGCGCGCTTGGAGAGGGCGGCGCGCTCGCGGGCGCAGACCTGCGCGTCATCGAGCGTGTGCCCATGCCCGTCGACTTTCCCGTCGCTCCGGGGTTCCCCGAGGGCAACTACCTCAAGCTCGCCGTCTGTATTCGACCCTAGTTCGTGCCGCGCTTGCGCTTCCGACCGCGACATCGGCGCGGGCCTGCAGGGCATGCTCCTGGTTGCAAAGCTCGCCCGCCGCTCCTAGACTGACTCCTTCGCTAGATTGCCGCGCTGCCTTCTGGGGAGGAGGGGCTCGGAGAAGGGTAGTCATGCCGCCAATTACCGTGAACTGGAGCGATCTCGAGATTGCATTCGAGCGCAACTCACCGGATCAAGAGAGCTTTTTGGATCTGGAGAACGGCGACCTCCTGTCGATCGCTGACGGAGAGCCGGACGCCGCCGCGCGCCGCGCCAAGGTCTCGGACACGCCGGAGCGTTACCTGCGCGTCGACCCGGCCTCGTCCCGCGAGCAGTACCGCTGGATGGAGCGCTTCGTCGGCTCGGTGTCGGACCCGCCTCTGCGTGAGCGCCTGCTCATCGCCATCGACGGCAAGGGCGCGTTCCGGCGCTTCAAGGACGTCTTGCTGGCGTTTCCGGCCGAGCGCGAGCGCTGGTTCGCTTACCGCTCGGAGCTGCTGCACTTCCACATTCAGACCTGGCTCGATCACATGAAGATCGAGGTCGCGAATCCGCCGCCGTGGGGTCACGTCGAGCAGCCGGCCGAGCCTGCGGAGATCCCGCGCGCGCTCATCTCAGGGGAGGCCCCGGGCGAGATCCTGCGGCGCCAGGCGCGCGAGCTCCTGGATGAGATCCCGGCGGCCGAGCTGCCGTCGGCTCTGGCGTTCCTCGAGTTCCTGCGCGATCGCGGCGCGAGCGTCCTTTTGCGCGGCAGCTCGCGTCTGGACGACGACGACGACTCGCGCATCTAGAGCGCTCGCGGCGTCAGCCTTCCGCGTCAGCCTTCAGCAGTCGCGACGAGTGAAGGTTCGACGAGGGCTGGTTCGCCGGCGGGCGGCGGCGTCCAGATCCAGCCGCCCGCGACAAGCCCCTCGTGCGCGGCCGGCGCGGTCCACGCGTCGCGCGCCCACAGATAGCCCGTGTACGCGCAGATGACGGCCTCGAACAGGTGGTCGCTCTGGACGCAGAGCTCGCGCCACACTCCCGGCCCGAAGCGCAGGTCGCCCGCGAGTGCCTCGAGGATGTGCGCGCGGGTCTCGCGTTCGTGAAGGTGCTTCTTGTAGGGACGCGAAAAGCCCAGCGCCGCGAGCGTGCCCTTCGGATAGACTTCGAGCAGCGTCTCGTTGAGCCTGAAGCGATCCGCGAGGGCGCGCGCCAGGTGCGCGGCGCGCGCCGCGAGGGGACCCGTGCCCTGGCCCATGGCCTCGCGCGGCACGATGCCCAGACGGTGCGCGAGGTAGAGCTCGGTCGCGCGCTGCGTGTACGGCGTCACCGACGGCTTGCCGCGCCGGGCGTTGCGGCCGCCTCCGAGCTCCGGATCAGCGACGGCGGCCTCGGCGACGATCGCGCGCATGGCGACGACGGCCGGATCGACACACGCCTCCTGGCCGGGACACACGGCCACGGTGCAGCGGAGGCACGGCGGCAGCGTCAGGGGCGCGTCGAGGCACAGCAGTGTCCCGTCGCCGAATTGGCGGATCGTCTCGACGAGCGTCGTGTCGTAGAACGGGCGTTCGCCTTCGCGCGGCGCGATCTCGACGACGGTCGCGCCCGCGGCGTCGACGCGCAGCGTGGCGAGGGCCGTCTTCTTGCCCTTGCCTCCGCCGAGGTCCACGCCGACGACGTGGTTGAAATGCCGCAGTTTCACGCTGTTTCTCAGCGTGCGGGATTCGAGGGGAGGCGTCAACCTCCGTCGACCGCCGAGGTGGCGTTGTTGGCGCGATGGTTTGACTTGGCCGGCGCGGGTTCGTATTCTTGTCGGTGCAACTGCCTGGACCGAGAACCTCGGCCGGGACGGAGGCCCAAATGCGCCGGACCCTTTTCCGCTCGAAGATCCACCGCGCGACCGTGACGCAGGCGGATCTGGACTACGAAGGCTCTGTCACCATCGACGCGACGCTCATGCGCGCCGCCGACATCGTGCCCCATGAGAAGGTCCACATCTGGAACCGGACCAACGGCAGCCGCCTCGAGACGTACGCGCTCGAGGGCCCGACCGACTCGGGAGTGATCTGCGTCAACGGAGCCGCGGCTCATCACGCCAGGCCCGGGGACATCGTCATCATCGCGACGTTCGCCGAGGCCGCCGACGAGGCCGAGGCGCGAGCCTGGCGCCCGATCGTCGTCCACGTCGACGCCGCTAACCGCATCGTGGCCGGTATCGACGACGAAGTCGCCGGTCCGCAACGCCGCTTGCACACGGTCTGACGACTTCGTGCCGCCGTCGCGCATCGACCTTCTGAGGGCATTCATCGCGCAGCGCCCGAGCGATCCGTTCCCGCGGTACGGGCTCGCGCTCGAGCACAAAAACGCGGGGCAGCTCGCGGAAGCGTGGGCCGTGTTCGAGGCGCTCATGATGGAGCACCCGGCGTACACGGCGGCGTATCTCCACGCCGGCAACA
>DASZFV010000178.1:0-2363 GCA_035939455.1 Polyangia bacterium | reverse complement strand
GTGAGGGAGGGGATCTCGTACATGACGTCGAGCATGACCTCCTCGAGGATGGCGCGCAGGCCGCGGGCGCCCGACTTGCGGCGGGCCGCTTCCTCGGCGACGCCCTGGAGGGCGTCCTCGGTGAAGCGCAGCTTGACGCCTTCCATCTCGAAGAGGCGCTCGTACTGCTTGGCGAGCGCGTTCTTCGGCTTCCACAAAATCTCGACGAGCATGTCGACGTCGAGGTCGTCGGCAGCGACGATGATGGGCAGGCGACCCATGAACTCCGGGATCATGCCGAACTTGATGAGGTCCTCGGTGCGCGTCATGGCGCGCAGCGCGTTCTTGGACTCCTCGCCCTTGCCGATGTGCGCGCCGAAGCCGAGCCCGCGCTCGCCCACGCGCCGGCGCACGATCTCCTCGACGCCGTTGAAGGCGCCCGTGCAGACGAACAGGATGTCGGTCGTGTCAACCTGGATCAGCTCCTGTTGAGGACGGTTGCGGGCCCCATCAGGAGTGATGGACGCCTGCTTGCCCTCGAGGATCTTGAGCAGCGCCTGCTGCACGCCCTCGCCCGACACGTCGCGCGTCACGGACGGGCCGCCGCCCTTGCGCGCGATCTTGTCGATCTCGTCGATGCAGACGATGCCGCGGCTGGCCTTGTCGGGATCGTTGCCCGCGTTGCGGTAGAGCGCCTTGATGACGCTGTCGACGTCCTCGCCGACGTACCCAGCCTCCGTCAGCGTGGTCGCGTCGGCCATGGCAAAAGGCACGTCGAGCTTCTTGGCGAGCGTCTGCACGAGCAGCGTCTTGCCGCAGCCCGTGGGCCCGAGCAGCAGGATGTTGCCCTTCTGAATCTCGACCTCGCCCGCCTTGCCGTGCTGGCCGATGCGCTTGTAGTGGTTGTAGACGGAGACCGAGAGCGCCTTCTTCGCGCGGTCCTGGCCGATGACGTACTTGTTGAGCTCGTCCCAGATCTCGCGCGGGCGGGGATACTTGGGGCGCTCCGCCGCCTCTTCCTTCGCGATGATGTCGTTGCACAGCGCGACGCACTCGTCGCAGATGAACACGCGGGGACCCGAGATGAGCTTGCGCACCTCCCGACGTCTCTTCCCGCAGAACGAGCAGTGGAAATCGTCCATCCGTGACTAGTATTGCATCAGGTCCCCGCCGCGCCAAGCGCCGCGCCGACGTTTCGCGCCGGCCGCCCGCCGACCCGCCGCCGCTCGAGGCGACGCGCTTTTTTGTTTCGAAGCCTTGATTTTTCCGTCGAGCGTGCCAGCGCGGCAGTTGCCCAACCTGAGACGGGCGGATACTGTAGGCCGCACATGCGAGCCCTGGTCGTGACCTCGAATCCGGCGACGGCGGCGGCCGAGCCGGATTCTCCCGCGGCCGCGCTCAGCGATCTCGGATGTGAGATCGTGGCCGTCGGCTATGACATCGACCAGCTGCCGGAGGACATCGAGCTGCAGCGCCCGTCGGTCGTGGTCGTCGACGCGGGCGCCCACCTCGAGGTGGGGCGGGCCGCGATCCGGCGCGTGCGCGAGGTGGGGTCGCTGGCCGACGTGCCGGTCTTGCTGTGCGTCGAGGTCTCACGCCTCGCCGGCCTCGACCCCGAGGCGGGCGCCGACGACTTCGTGCTGTCGCCCGTCGTGGGTCCCGAGCTCTACGCGCGCATTCGTCAGCTCGATTGGCGCATGTCATCGTTCCGCGCCGCCGGCCGCATCAAGATCGGCGACCTCGTCATCGACGCCGTGGCCGTCGAGGCCTCTTATCGCGGACGCGCCCTCAAGCTGCCGCGCCAAGAGTTCCAGCTCCTCAAGTTCCTCGCCGAGCGTCCGGGCCGCGTCTTCTCGCGCGAGCAGCTCCTGTCGCGCGTGTGGGGCTACCGCTACGCGGGCGGCACGCGCACCGTCGACATCCACGTGCGCCGCCTGCGCGCCAAGCTCGGCCCCGGCAGCACCATGATCGAGACCGTCCGCCACGTCGGCTACAAGCTCCGCGCCCCCGGCACAGGAATAGCTGGCTAAGGCAGGCCTGCGGGCCGGCGCGGGCCGCCTCATCGGCAGCGCCAGCGTGGGCAGAAACAGCCAGGCGTTGCCCATGCGGGTTGGACGCGCCGTCGCGCCGTCTTATGCTGGCGCCCGTGACGGCTTCGGCGCCCATCGCCATTTCGCTGGGAGATCCCGCGGGCATCGGCCCGGAGGTCGTCGTGCGCGCGCTCGCCGTCCGCCCCGAATGCCGCGTGCTCGTCTTCGGCGATCCGATCGTGCTGGTCGCGGCCGCCGAGCGCGCGCGCGTGCCGCACATGTCCCCCGATTGCCTGCGCGTCATCACGGCGCTCGGTCCGAACGAGGTCGTGCCCGGCCGCCCCAACGACGCCT
>DASZFV010000177.1:0-11027 GCA_035939455.1 Polyangia bacterium | reverse complement strand
TCTTTCGCAGCTTCTACGAGAGGCCCCGGCCGCTGCAGACGCTGCTCGACGAGGTCCAGCTCGAGGAGAAGCGGACCGCGTGGGTGGGCAAGCTCTCGGGGGGCCAGCGGCAGCGCCTCGCGCTCGCCTGCGCGCTCGTGGGCGATCCCGAGATCCTCTTCCTCGACGAGCCGACGACGGGCCTCGATCCGCAGTCGCGCCGGCAGGTCTGGGAGCTCGTGAGCGCGTACAAGGGCCGCGGCGGGACGGTCGTGCTCACGACCCACTACATGGAGGAGGCCGAGCGCCTGTGCGATCGCGTAGCGGTCGTCGACCACGGGCGCATCATCCAGCAGGGCACGCCGCGCGCCCTCATCGTCGAGCACGTCGGGACGCCCGAGGGCACGCTCGAGGACGTCTTCGTGGCGCTCACGGGCCGATCGTTGCGCGATGGCTGAAAGCAGCGCCCTTTACCGCCTGACGCTCGCGCGCGTTCGCGAGTCGGTGCGCGAGCCTGGCGTGCTCTTCTGGGTGTTCGGCTTTCCGATCCTGCTGTCGGTGGGCCTGGGCCTCGCCTTCCGCGGGCGTGGTCCCGAGCCGGTCGTCGTGGGCCTGCTCGACGGCCCCGGCGCAGCCGTCGTCGAGAAGGCGCTCGGCAAGGCGGGCATCAAGGTCGAGCACGTCGACGAGGACTCGGCGCGCAAGAGCTTGCGGGCCGGCAAGGTCGCGCTCGTCATCGCGCCCGGCGCGACGGCCGACGCGCCGTTGACCTACCGCTACGACCCGACGCCGGCCGAGGCGCGGCTCGCGCGCGTCGCCGTCGACGAGGCCATCCAGCGCGCCGCGGGCCGTCGCGACCCGCGCGCCGTGCGCGACGCGCCCGTCACGGAGCCCGGCTCGCGCTACATCGATTTTCTCGTGCCGGGGCTCATCGGGATGAACCTGATGTCCGGATCGATGTGGGGCATCGGCTGGGTCATCGTCAACATGCGCGTGCGTAAGCTGCTCAAGCGCCTGCTCGCCACGCCCATGCGCCGCCGGGACCTCTTGCTCGCGCAGGCCATCGCGCGCCTCGGCTCGGTGCCGCTCGAGGTGGGCTCCATGCTGCTCTTCGCGCGCCTCGCGTTCGGCGTCCGCGTCGCGGGGAGCTGGCCCGCGCTCGCCCTCGTCGCCATCGTGGGCGCGCTCGCCTTCGCCGGGCTCGCGATCCTCGTGGCGAGCCGCGCCCGGAACACCGAGACGGTGAGCGGCCTCATGAACGCCGTCATGATGCCCATGTTCGTGCTCTCGGGCGTCTTCTTCTCGGCCGCTCACTTCCCGGCCGTCCTCCAGCCCGCGCTCGCCCTGCTGCCGCTGACGGCGCTCAACGACGGGCTGCGCGCCATCATGACCGACGGCGCCTCGTTCGGCGGCGTCGCGCGGCCGCTGGCCGTCCTCGCCGCCTGGGGCGCCGGGAGCTTCGCGCTCGGCCTTCGGGTGTTTCGATGGGGCTGAGCCTCAGCGGACGGCGAGGGCGGTCACGAGGCGGCCCAGGAAGTCGTGGGCCTCGATGAAAGACCGGACGAGCAGCCGCTCGTCGCGCCCGTGCGCGCGGATGTCGTCGATGTCGACGAAGAGCCCCGTGAGGCCGTAACACGGGATCCCCGCGGCGCGCAGGTGCCTGCCGTCCGTCGCGCCCGTGAGCAGGATGGGCAGCACGGGCGTGCCGGGCCAGACCGCGGCGCCGGCGCGCTCGATCGTCGCGAGCAGAGCGGCGGGGAGCGGCGAGGGCGGGCTCGCGTCCATGGAGCGGTTCTGCGCGAGCTCGACGGCCGGGTCGGCGATGACGCCGACGAGCTCGCGCGCGACCTCGTCGGCGGAGTGCCCCGGCAGGACGCGGCAGTTGATCGTGACGCGCGCGCTCTGCGGCAGCGCGTTCTCGGCGTGCCCGCCCTGCATCTGCGTCGGCACGCACGTCGTGCGCAGGCGCGCGTTGTAAAGCGGCGTCTTCGCGAGGCGCGCGGCCGCCGCGGCGTCGGGCGGCGTCGCGGTCACGGCGCGCATGTCGGCACCGACGGTGCCGCCTTCGATGTCGGCCATGCGCTGGAAGTAGGCGCGCGTGATGGCGCCGAGCTCGAGCGCGAAGACGTGCCGGTGAATGCGCGCCGCGGCCTCCGCGACGTGGACGATGGCGTTGTCGGGTTCGGGGAGTGAGCTGTGCCCGCCCTTGTTCTTTGACTCGATCGTGAAGGTGACGTAGCCCTTCTCCGCCGGCTGGACGTCGAGCGAGAGCCGCCGCCCGCCCTTGAGCTCGCCGCCGCCGCCCTCCGTGAGCGCGAGCTCGGCGTCGACGAGCCGGCGCTCGTGGCCGAGCAGCCAGGTCACGCCGTTGTCGGGCCCGTTCTCCTCGTCGGCCGTGAGGGCCAGGATGACGTCCCGGTCGAGCGCGGCGTGCTCCCGGTGGAGGCGCGCCACGATCGCGACCCACAGCGCGGCCAGCGATTTGTCGTCCTGCGTGCCCCGCCCGTAAAAATAGCCGTCGCGCTCGACGAGCTTGAAGGGGTCCAAGGACCAGTCGGCGCGCCTCGCGTCGACGACGTCGAGGTGCGCGAGCAGCAGGAGCGGACGCCCGCCGCCCGAGCCATGGAGGCGGGCCACGAGGTTCTTCTTGTGCGCCGTGGGACCCACCACTTGAATGTCGGCCGCCGGCAGGCCCGCCTCGCGCAGCCGGGCCGCGACGGCCTCGGCCGCGGACGTCGTCTCGCCGGCCGTCTGGGACGTGTCGAGCTCGACGAGCTGCTTGAGCACGGAGCGCGCCAGGTTCAGATCGGCGGCGCCCGGCGGCGTCGCCGGTGCCGCGGCCGAGAGCAAGAGCGTCAAGAGCGCGGATCCTCGCATCGACTCCTTTTCGCACCGTACCCCCTCGGGGTACAAGGTGGACATGGAGATCGTGATCCTGAAGTCGCCCGAGGCCGTGTGTATCGCGGGAGCGGAGGCCGTCGCGCGCCTCGTGACGCGCAAGCCTGACGCCGTCCTGGGCCTGCCGACGGGCGCGACGCCGCGGCCGCTCTACGCCGAGCTCGTGCGCCGCCACCGGGAGGAGGGCCTGTCGTTCGCGCGCGCCACGACCTTCAACCTCGACGAGTACCTGGGCGTCGCGCCGGACCACCCGGGCTCCTTTCGGCGCTACATGGACGAGACCTTCTTCCACCACGTCGATCTCGCGCCCGGGCGCGCGCACGTCCCCGATGGCCGGGCCGCCGACGTGCCCGCGAGCTGCGCCGCGTACGAGGCGGCCATCGCGGCGGCGGGCGGCCTCGATCTCGTCTTGCTCGGCCTCGGCGAGGACGGCCACCTCGCCTTCAACGAGCCCACGTCGTCGCTCGGCTCGCGCACGCGCATCAAGACCCTCTCCGCCTCGTCGCGCGCCGCGAACCAGGCCGCATTCGGCAGCGACCCCATCCCCGGCCACGTCATCACGATCGGCATCGCGACGATCCTCGAGGCGCGGCGCTGCGTGCTGCTCGCACACGGCGCGCGCAAGGCGACGGCGCTCGCCGCCACGGTCGAGGGACCCGTGACGTCGATGGTGCCCGGCTCCGCGCTGCAGCTGCACGCGAGCGCCGCCGTGCTCTGCGACGAGGCCGCCGCCGCGCGCCTCGCTCTTGGCGAGTATTACCGCGACGTGTACGCGAGGAAGCCGGCCTGGCAGCGATGAGGCCAGTTTGGCTCCAATCGCGTCGCCGTAACCTGTTGGTCGTCAGCTGTTGGTCGTTAGGTTAGATCGACTCGACGCTCAGTCGAGCGTTCGCACGTTGGCCTGCCAGGGGGATTGCACGCCTGCGTCGCACAGCCAGTAGAAGACCGCGCGCATCTCGCGGAACTCGTCGGCCGCGATCTCGGCCAGCAGGGCGGGGACGAGATCGATGTCGATGCCCTCCCACTCGAATCCCGGCACGCCCTGGGTCATGGCGCGCAGGCCGCACGTGATGATTCGATCGCGGCAGCGCCAGAGTCGCTCGATCGATAGGCCGGCGGCGGCGCCGAAGTCGGCGCGCGCGGCGATCGCCTCGGGGAGCACGACGCGATCGAGGCCGACGCCCCAGCACATCCAGCACAGGCCGGTCCAGTCGCGCCGCGCCTGCCGCAACAGAGTCGGGAGTGGCGTCGAGGCTTCGATCGTCAGCGTCTCGTCGACGGTCACGAGCTTGGACTCGGGCGGCGGCGGCTCTGCGTCGGGTGGCGCACCGGGACCCGCGGACGCGCCCTCGTCCACGACGATCTCGTCGAAGTCCCAGGTCTCGAGCGACACGGGGCCGTCCGGCAGGAGCGCCGATGGATCGGGCGGCAGCCAGGGCGGCGCGGCGCCGGGGGGCATACGCGCGACGACCGCGGCGCGCAGCTGGGCGAGGCGCGTCGCGTACTTCTGGATCTGCGCGCGCACGTTTTCTAGCGGCTGCTCGGGCCCCGCCGGAACGTCGGGGAACGTCGTCCGGAGCTCGAGCCCGGCGGGCGCGAAGGGAAAGCGCGAGAAGATCACGCGGATGTAGCCCTCGAGGAAGGCGCGCTGCTCTTCGTATTCCGGGGGCAGCGCGACGGCCTCGGCGAGCCCCACCTCGGGTCGACCGAGGTGGATGGCGATGAGGGCGCGCGTCACGTGGCAGTCGGCGCGCTCGGGGGCGAGCAGGAGGGCGGCGTCGACGAGCTCGAGGCTGACGGCCTCGCGGTCCGTGAGCGACGACGAGAGCGCGCGCAGGAGGCTGGCCGCGTCGGCGCCCGCGGCGAGGCCGTTGGCGGCGAGGTCGAGGCGCCCGTCGGCGCGCTTGATCAGATCCATGGCCATCGCGAGCGCGCTCTCGGCCTTGCGCGGCAGCGCCAGGCGCGCCAGGGCCTCCCGCAGCGGCGATGCGTCGCCGGCCGCGGCGGAGGCGCGCGCCCACGCCACGAGCGCCTCGGCCGGGCGCCGCTCGGCCTCGAGCGCCTGCGCCAGGTCGCGCCAGTCGGTCGTCTTGGCCGGCGGCGTCGCGGCGTCGGCGAGCGCGGGCGACGAGCGCAGCGCCTCCTCGTCGAGCGCCGCGCCGAGCTCGAACGCGCCGAGCGCCGCGCCCGCGGCGTCGAGCAGCGTCCACGCGCCCACGGACTGATCGCGGTCGAAGAGTCCGCGCTCCTCGTGGACGCGCGCGTCCGCGTAGAAGTCCGCGGGCAAGCCGATGCGTCTGTAGGGTCCCGTACGCACGCCGCCGCGCCACTCCCCCTCTTGGGTGAGCGCGCCGCCGGCGTCCCAGCGCTGCCAAAGGCCGTGGGCCTTGCCCGCGAGGTATTCGTCGCGATCGCGCAGGACGCCCGCGCGGCTCCAGCGGCGCCACACGCCGCTGGGCACGCCGTCGTTGTCGTACTCGTAGTAGACCCACTGGTCGCTCTGCTCCTCGAACGACGCAGCCCGCGGGACGCCTTCGGGTCGGACCGGATGGGGCGCGCCGCTGGGCAGGAGGTGGACGCCCCTGCGGTCGTACCAGCGCGTCTCGCGCAGGCGCCCGTGCTCCCATTCGTGCTGGAGCTGCCATGCGCCCGGCGGCACGCAGCACGACTGCATGGGCTCTTGCGTGACGCCCGGGCCGTCGTAGCCGTAGGCGATCGTGAGGCCGTCCTGAGCGTTGTCGACGAAGAGACCCTCGCGCGCCACGGAGCCGTCCGGATGGAAGCGCCGGAAGGCGCCGTGACGCTGTCCGGCGCGGTGCTCGTACTCGTTCGACAGCGAGCCGTCGCGGCGCCAGGCGCGTACGAGGCCGTGCGGGCGGCCGGATGCGTCGCGTGGCGCGAGCTCCCACTCGAGCGAGAGCTCGTTCCACGTGGCGTCCGGCGGCACCGTCCCGGGGCGCGGCGGGCTGGACGCGGGAGCGGGCGCGGTCAGGGTGCCGACGTCCTCGACCGACATGCCTCAACGATAGCGCACTTCGGACGCGGCGCGCGGGCTTGCGCGCGTCGCGCGCGTGCTGCACGCGGAGGCCTTCGGAGCCGCCGCGCCGAGCGAGGCAACCGGCGGCTGACGTCCGACCGCGCTCAGTCCTCGTCGCGATCCGTGGACGCGACTGCCGCGGTCGGCATGCCCTGGTCGAGGTCCTCCTCGGACACGGGCGAGCCGATGCGATAGCTCTCGTTCAGCCAGTTGCCGAGATCGGCGGCGCGACAGCGGGGGGAGCAAAAGGGGAGCGTCGGGTAGTCGGCCCGGGTGCCCTCGAGCGCGCGGCGGCAGGTCGGACAATGAAAGCGCACGCCCACACGATAGCAAAAAGTCGCGCGCGCAGCCTGACGCGCGCGCAGCCTGAATGCGATCCGGTGCCCCACTCGTCAGTGGAAGAAATACGCCGAAATTGATACAAGTAGCGGTGCGGGACTTCGATCGCGCTCCGCGGACTGCCGCCGAGGTTCATGATATCGACGGAAGACGAGCAGGCTCGTGTCGCAGCGCTCAGTCGCTACGGCGTCCTCGACACGCCGGCCGAGCCGGAGTTCGATCGTATCACGGCGCTGGCGGCGCGGCTCTTCCGTGTGCCCACTGTCGCCATCGTCCTCGTCGACTGGGAGCGGACCTGGTCGAAGTCGCGCTATGGCATGGCGCTTCCGCCCACGCCGCGGGCGCTCTCCTTCTGCGACGTCGCGATCGGCGGGCAGGAGGTGCTCGTCGTCTCCGACGCCTCGGCCGATGCGCGCTTCGCGGCGAACCCTCTCGTGACGCGCGAGCCGGGTCTGCGCTTCTATGCGGGCGCGCCCATCTGCACTGCCGACGGGCACACGCTCGGGTGCCTGGAGCTCGTGGACTACCGGGTGCGCGACCTGTCGTCAGCGGAGCGCGAGATGCTCGCTAACCTCGCCGCCGTCGTCATGGACGAGCTCGAGCTGCGGGCGACCGTGGGGCGCGTCCGGCGCGACGCGGCGGTCTCGAGCGGCTCGGGGCGCGACGCCGGCGGCGCCGAGGGTGCCTCGGACAGCGGAGCCGGCGCCCACCTTCCGGCGTTCCGCGAGGTGACCGACCCGCGCCTCGGCTTTATCACCCATCAGCTCCCCGCCATCATCTGGACGACCGATCGCGAGAACCACCTCACGTCGGCCATCGGCGCGGGGCTCGACGGGCTCGGCATCGACTCCGAGCGCGCCGTCGGCCGCGGTCTGCGCCGCGTCCTCGCAACCGACGATCCGCGGGACGCGCTCGTCGAGGCCCACGTGCGCGCCCTCGCGGGCGACGGAGGCAGCCTCGACTGGACGGCGCACGGCCGCGTGTGGCACTGCTGGCTCGAGCCGCTGCGCGATCCGGGCGGCAGCGTCGTCGGCGTCATCGGCATCGCGCTCGACATCACGGAGCGCGCCCGGCTCGAGAAGGCCGTGCGCGACCGGGACGCGCACGTCGTGCAGAGCGATCGCCTCGCCTCGTTGGGCACGCTCGCGGCCGGCGTCGCGCACGAGATCAACAACCCCCTGACCTACGTCATCACGAACGTCGGCTACGTGAGCGAGCGCCTCGCCGCGCTCGTCGGCAAGCTCTCGATCGACGACGGCAAGCCGCTCGGCGGCCGCCTCGACGAGATCCGCGAGGCCCTCGCCGAGGCGGAGGAGGGCGCCCAGCGTGTGCGGCAGATCGTCCGCGACCTGCGCACCTACTCGCGCGGCGACGAGGATCACGACAAGACCGTCGACGTCTGGCGCGTCCTCGAGTGGTCCGTCAACATGACCATGAACGAGATTCGCCACCGCGCGCGCCTCGTCAAGGACCTCGGCGCGATCCCCGGCGTGCGCGGCACCGAGACGCGCCTCGGCCAGGTGTTCGTGAACCTGCTCGTCAACGCCACGCAGGCCATCGCTGCCGGCAGCCGGTCCGACAACGAGATCCGCATCTCGACGATGACCGACGAGGACGGCCGGGCCGTCATCTGCGTCAGCGACACGGGGCCGGGCATCGCGCCCGACGTCCTCGACCACATCTTCGAGCCGTTCTTCACGACGAAGCCCACGGGCGTCGGGCTCGGGCTCGGCCTGTTCGTCTGCCACGGCATCATCAAGGGCATGGGCGGCACGCTCACCGCCGAGAGCCCGCCCGGCGCGGGCGCGACCTTCGTCGTCACGCTGCCGCCCGCGGCGCTCGCGGCGCCGGCGCCCGGGGAGGTCGCCGCCGTGCCCGCGGCCAGGGCGCGCCGCGCGCGCGTCCTGGCCGTCGACGACGAGCCGCAGGTCCTGCGCAGCATCCAGCGGGCCCTCGGCGCCCACGAGGTCGTCGTCGCCGATTGCGGCCGTGACGCTCTGTCACGCCTCGCGACCGATCAGGCGTTCGACGTCATCCTGTGTGACCTCATGATGGGCGACATGACGGGCATGGACCTTCACGCCGAGCTGCACCGGCGTTCGACCGACCTCGCGGCGCGCATCGTCTTCATGACGGGCGGCGTGTTTACCGACGGCGCGCGCGACTTCCTCGCGGGCGTCTCCAACGCCTGCATCGAGAAGCCGTTCGACCTCGTGGCGCTGCGCGCGATGGTGACGGCGCGCAGCGAGGGCGACCCCGTCGCCCCGGCGCCGCGGGGCCCCTGAGCCACGCGCGCGCGCCCGCGCGTCTGCAAAAACTCGGCATGGCCTCGCTTTCCGGTTAAAAATTCGGAGGTGACGGTCCAGCCGGGCACGACGACCTCGAACGGCGAGCCGCCGCAGCGCGCCGCGCTGGGCCTGCGCGCCCTGCGTGCGCTGCCCCGCCTCGTGTGGCTGCTCGGGCTCGCCAGCCTCCTCAACGACGTCTCGAGCGAGGCCATCTTCCCTTTGCTGCCGACCTTCCTGGCCCAGCTCGGCGCTCCCATGCGCTATCTCGGCCTCATCGAGGGCAGCGCTGACGCGCTCGCGAGCGTCATCAAGATGATCTCGGGTCGCCTTTCGGATCGCGGCCCGCGCCGCCTCATGGTGACGGGCGGCTATGCGTTGCCGGCCCTGGCGCGCGCGGGGATCGCGCTGGCGGTCGCCCCGTGGCACGTGCTGGCGGCGCGCCTCGTCGACCGCGCGGGCAAGGGCATCCGCTCGGGCCCGCGCGACGCCATGCTCGCCGATGCCGTCGCCCCCACGGAGCGCGGCCGCGCCTTCGGCCTCAACCGGTCGATGGATCACCTCGGCGCAGCCGTCGGGCCGCTCGTCGCGAGCGCGCTCGTCGCGCTCGGCGTGGGGCTCCGCCCGACCTTCGCCGTCGCGGCGGTCTTCGGGCTCATGGCGCCCGTCGTGCTGTTCCTGAGGCTGCGCGACAGCGCTCACGCCCCGCACGTCGAGGCGCAGACGGCCGTCCCCGCCGACCGCGCCTTGCGCCCGGGGTTCTTCTCGTACCTGGGCGTCTGCGTGCTCTTCGCGCTCGGGAACTCGTCGGACGCGTTTCTCCTCGTGCGCGCGCGCGAGGTCGGGTGGTCCGCGGCGGCCCTGCCGCTGCTCTGGCTCTTCCACCACCTCGTCAAGTCGGCGGCGGCGCTGCCGGGGGGCGCGCTCTCGGACCGGCACTCGCGCGCCGTCGTCGTGTCGGCGGGGTGGGCCGCCTACGCGCTCACCTACGTCGGCTTCGCCTTCGCGACGGCGCCGTGGCACGTCCTCGTCCTGTTCCTCGCCTACGCGCTCTACCACGGCCTCGCCGAGGGCGCCGAGCGCGCCATCATCGCCGACCTCGCGGAGCGCGGCGGGCGCGGGCGCGCCTTCGGCCTCTACCACGGCTTCGTGGGCGTCGCGGCGCTGCCCGCCGGCCTCGCGACGGGCCTCATCTGGGATCGGTGGGGCGCGCGCTGGGCGCTGGGGCTGAACGCGGCCTGCGCGGCGCTCGCGGCCGCCGCGCTGTTCTGGCTGGCTTTCGCGGGCCCGCTGCGCCGCGCGCTCATCCTCGAGGCGGCGCCCAACCCCGTGCGGGCGTTCCCGCGTCGCGACGAGTGAGGTGCGAAGGATGATGGTCAGTCGGGCATCGGCTCGCCCGAGAGCCGAAGCTCCTCGCGCCTGATGCGCAGGATCTCGCGCAGGATGATCTGGAGGGTCGCGACGATGGGCACGGCGACGATCGCGCCCATGACCCCGCCGAGCTCGCCCAGAAAGAGCACCGAGAGCGTCACGACGAGCGGATTGACGTGGACCGTGCGCCTGAAGATGAGCGGCCCGAGGATGTTTCCTTCGATCTGACCGTAGGTCACGAAGTAGATCGCGGCCGCGACGCCGTGCCAGGCTCCCTTGGTCACGAACGCGACGAGCGAGATGAGCGCGCCCGTGACGAATGGCCCCGCGTACGGCACCATGCTGGACAGTCCGGCCAGGATGCCGAGCGGCAGGAAGAAGGGCACGCCGTCGATCGCGAGGAAGATCGTCGTGCAGGTCGCGTTGCACAGGCAGATGAGCATGAGCCCACCGAGGTAGCCTCCGATCGATTGATAGATCTTGTGCACGACCTCCTCGTAGACTGCGCGCCGGTCGGGGCGCGCCTCGCGCAAGGCGGTCTCGACCAAGCGCCCGCCGAAGATCAGCATGAAGACGACCAGGACGGCGATCGTGATGGTGGCGCCCACGGCGGTGAGCACGCCGCCCACGGCGGCGAGCACGGGGCTCGCGGCGCCCTCGAGGAGGTTCGGGATCTGCTTCTGGGTGCGATCGACCTGCTCGGCCAGGTGGAAGCGGGCATCGAGCCGGCTGAAGAACGAGCTGCCGCGCACGCTGCGCACGAAGCCGGGCACGTCCTTCACGAGCTGCTTTCCCTGCGAGACCGCCGGGGGAATGAGCGTGAACCCGAAGCCCACGAGCGCACCGGTCACGCCCAGCATGACGCACGCGATAGCGAGCTCGCGACGCAGGCCCCGGCGCATGATGAGCCGCACGAGGTGCTCGAGCGAGACCGAGATGAGCAGCGCCGCGCCCACGAGCGCGATGGCGACGAGCGCGTGCATGACGGCGTAGATGACGGTGACGACCATGAGGACGGCGAACGAGACCGTGAACACCGTCTTGAACGAGACCTGCGAGGGCCGGATCTCGGGGCTGCGTTGCTCGTGGCTCACGCCGCTAAGCTAACAGAAGAACGC
>DASZFV010000176.1:0-5247 GCA_035939455.1 Polyangia bacterium | reverse complement strand
TGGCGCGCACCTCCTCGCGACGCGCCGCCTCAGGGACTTTCGTCGGCAGCGCCTTCGCGAGCGCGATGGCGCGCAGGAGCTCGTCTCGCTTGGCAAGACATCCCGGACAGGCCGCGAGGTGTCGGCCC
This sequence comes from Polyangia bacterium, assembly GCA_035939455.1. Lineage (GTDB taxonomy): Bacteria > Myxococcota_A > Polyangia > Fen-1088 > Fen-1088 > DASZFV01. Next base: position 5,119 of record DASZFV010000176.1, on the reverse strand, counting down.
AGCTCGGCGTCGCCCGCCGACTCCGGCGCCCGCGAGAGCTCGTCCTCCGAGGGGCAGACGGACCGCGTCACCGGGTGGCCTTCTCGACGGCGGCCCGCACGGCCTTCCGCGCCACGTGAAGGCGCCGCCACAGCGTGCCCTGCGGAACACCGAGCGCGCGCGCCGCCTCGACGCCGGGAATATCCTCGAGGTCGCACAGGACGAACGCGACGCAAAGATCGTGCGGGAGGCTCGCGAGCGCGCTTTCGATCTCGTGGAGGATCTCCCGGCGCTCGACGTGCTCATCGGGGCGCTCCGCGACGACCTGCAGACCATCGGCGTAGCGGGCGTGCTTTTCGCGACGGCGTCGCTCGCCACGCAGGTGCTGGCGCGCGAGGTTGGCGGCGATGCCCAGCATCCACGTCTTCACGGAGGAGCCGCCGCGGAACCGCTTCGCTCCGCGCCGCGCCTCGAGGAACGTCGCCTGCACGAGATCGTCACGCGCCGCCTCGTCCGCGGCGGCCAACCTGCCGAGGAATCGAAAGACCGCGACGTGAAATCGGTCGAAGAGCGCGTCCAGCGCCGCCAGATCGCCGGTGGCGCTCGCCGCGAGGAGGGCCTCGTCCGACATCGCGGCCGCGGCGTCACCGAAACGGCGAAGAGAGACCAGCTTGCCGCTCATGGGCCTCCGAACCTGAGACCGACGCCCGCGTGCGCGAGCAGGCGCGCAGCGCCGGGGAGGGGCTCTCTCGAGGTCGACTCGGTGCGGATCGTTTGGGCGGCCCCGAGGGAGAGGCTGGTCTCGGCCGCGAGCGACCGACTGACCGCGACCGACACCGCGAGATGGAGCTCGGTCCGCAAGCCGATGGTCACCTGGCCGCCCTCCTGGTTTCCCTCGGCGTCCTCCTCGTGCGTTTGCGCGCGCCCCGCGCCCACGGCGAGGCCGGGCGACAACGTCGCGCGCCCGAGGCGCACGGGCAGGTCGAGGCCGACGAGGGCCTCGACGACCTGACGGTCCACGGACCGCTCCCAGGGTCCCGGGCCGTCGGCGACCGCCGACAAGCGCGCCCGCGCGCCCGCACACACGCGCCCGAGCATCAAACACGCGCCGACCTCGAAGCCGAGCCAGTCGCTGTGATCGCTCGCGAAGGTGACCTCGCCCACGGCGAATGCTTGCAGCCCTCGTCCCCGAGCCGGCGGCGCGGCGGCGACCACGGTGGGAGCGGCTCCCGCTGGCTCGGCGTCGCCCGACCTCCGGGGCTCGAGCAGCGGCGCCTCGACGTCGGTGCGGACCCACGACTCGATCACTGTGGCTGCGGTCCTCACGTCGGTGACCTCGCGCGCGCTCGCGGGACCGTCCGCGGACGCATCGCAGACGGCGATCGTCTGACCCCTCTTCTCGAGCGTGATCACGAGTGCCGGACATCCGCCGTCGTCGAGCGCGATGCCGCGCTCGACGAGCACCGGCGTCACCTCCGCGATGAGAGCCTCGTCCCCACTCAAGCGAACCGTGGGCGGGCAGGCCCGCGCCCCTCGGCCAAGGCCGGCGGTGAGCGACAGCATGACGGCGAACACGAAGTACGGGCGCACCGGTCCTCCACGCCTCCGATCCTTCGCGGAGGCCGGAGAGGATCATTCCGCCGAACGGGGCCAAAGACAAGCGAGGCCGCTACGCTCCTCAGCGCGGGAAAACCTTGAGCTTTTGGTAAAGTCGATCGATGGCGTTTTGAATCGTCGCGTTCGACCCGGAGGGAGCCGGCCGCACGTCTTCGGGCGACGAGCGGTTGGCGGTCTCCGATTCATCGGGGCGTTCTTCGGGCAGGTCACCTTCATGGGGCAGCTCACGCGCTGTTCGCACAATGAGTTTAGTTGCCGTCCGCGACTCTTCCTTCGCCCCGTCCAAACAAAAGCGCGCCATTATCCCCAACGGGACGATGCTGAAGACCGCCAAGTTGCTTGTCGGCTTCGCCCTCGCGGCTCTCGTCGTGGGCGGCTGCGCGGGCCAAGGCGGCGTCCCGGGCAAGATGTGGACCTGGAACCGCGACTTTCCGCCCTACCACGTGATCGACAACATCTATTACGTCGGCAGCAGCGAGATCGCGCAGTTCTTGATCACGACGCCGGCCGGACACATCCTCCTCGACGGCGGGTTCGAGTCGTCCGTTCCGCGCCTGCGCGCGGAGGTGGCCGCGCTTGGCTTCCGCTTCGAGGACATCCGCTTCCTGCTGACCAGCCACGCTCACATCGATCATGTGCAGGGAGACGCGCTCGTGCGGCGCCTCACGGGCGCGCAGGTCGTCGCCTCGGCGCGCGACGGCGAGGTGCTGGCCGCGGGCGGCCGGGGCGAAGCCGTGTATGACGGCGTCTACAGCTGGGCGCCTTGCCCGGTCGATCGCGTCGTCGCCGACGGGGACGAGCTCACGCTCGACGGCACGACCCTCACGGCGCATCTGACGCCGGGTCACACGCGCGGCGCCGTGACCTGGACGATGCGGGTAGCCGCGCCGGAGGGTGGACCGGCCGCGCGACGCCTCGACGTCGTCTTCTTCCCGAGCGCCAACATCAATTCGGGCGTGCGTCTCGTCGGCAACGCCCGCTACCCGGAGATAGCGCGAGACTTCGCTCGCAGCTTCGAGGTCTGGAAGGCGATCCCGTGCGATGTATTTCTCGGCGTTCACGGTTCCTTCTACGACATGGATGCCAAGCGCGCGCGACAGCGCGCGGGCGCGGCCCGAAATCCGTTCATCGACCCGGACGGCTATCGCCGCTTCATTGCCGAGGCCGAGGAACGATTCCGCGAGCAGCTCGCCAACGAGCGCTAAACGTTTCCTCGGCTCGGCCGATGAGATCGGGCGCATCCGCCGGCATTTCGGCGCCTTGTTGCCCTTCGGTAACATCTTCAGATCGCATCGACGGTGTCGGTTTCAAAACCACAACCGCAATGGGGTTGCGTCTCCCACGTCACAAAGCTTGATCGCAGAGATCATTTGGCGCGATCCTATCGACGGCGGATTGATCAGAGCCGGAACCGACGTGGAACGATGACGGCCGCAGCGAACGACCTCTCCTGTCAGCGCCTTGGAGCGCCGTCGTGACGAGCCGGCAAACCATCGTGCTCGTCGAGGACAACGACGACGACGCGGACCTCACGATCATGGCCTTCTCCGAGGCAAAGGTCTCGAACCCCGTGGTGCGGCTCACCGACGGCGTCGAGGCGCTCGACTATCTCTTCTGTCGGGGTCAATGGGCCGCGCGCGATCCGGCGGACCTTCCCGCCGTCGTCCTCCTCGACCTCAATCTGCCGCGCGTGGGCGGGCTCGAGGTGCTCGCGGGCCTGCGCGCCGATCCGCGCACGATGCACCTCCCCGTGGTCGTCCTCACGTCGTCCGCGGAGGAAGGTGATCGCCTCGCGGCCTATGACCACCACGCCAACAGTTACGTGCGCAAGCCGGTCGACTACGACCAGTTCGTCGTCGCGACGCGCCACCTGGGAGTCTACTGGGTGCTGCTCAACCTACCGCCCCCCGCGAGGCCCGCGTGAACGCCGGACGGGCCATCCGCGTCCTCATGGTCGAGGACAGCTCCGACGACGAGGAGCTCGTCCTGGCGGAAGTGCGACGCGGGGGGTACTCCGTCTTTCACGAGCGGGTCGAATCCGCGGACGACATGCTTGCGGCGCTGGCGCGCGCGCCGTGGGACATCGTGCTCTCGGACTTTGTCATGCCGATCTTCAGCGGCCCGGCGGCGCTCGCGCTCCTGCGCGAGGGCGGCTTCGACACGCCGTTCATCATCGTGTCGGGGACCGTGGGCGAGGAGACCGCCGTCGCGGCCATGCGCAGCGGCGCGAGCGACTACGTGCTCAAGGGGAGCCTGGCCCGCCTCTGCCCCGCGATCGAGCGCGAGCTGCGCGAAGCCGAGCGCCGCGTCGAGCAGCGCAAGATGCAAGAGCAGTTGCTCATCTCCGATCGCATGGCGTCCGTCGGCACGCTCGCCGCGGGCGTCGCCCACGAGATCAACAACCCGCTGGCCGCGATCTGCGCCAACCTCGAGCTCATGTCGAAGACCGTGGGCGACCTTGCGGCCGAGCCCGGCATGGACCACCGGCTCGACGAGGTTGTCGACGAGCTGCGCGACGCGCGCGACGGCGCCGAGCGCGTGCGACAGATCATCCGCGACCTGAAGATCTTCTCGCGCGCGCCTGACGAGGAGCGCCGCGGGCCCGTCGAGGTGCAGCGCGTGCTCGAGTCCTCGCTGCGCATGGCCTGGAACGAGATCCGGCACCGCGCGCGGCTCATCAAGGACTACGACCCGGTGCCGCCCGTCGAGGCCAACGAGGCGCGCCTCGGCCAGGTCTTCCTCAACCTGATCGTCAACGCGGCCCAGGCCATCCCCGAGGGCGACGCCGAGCACAACGCGGTCCGGGTCGTCACGAGGGTCGACGCGGGGGGGCGCATCTCGGTCGAGGTCAGCGACACGGGCATGGGCATCGCGCCCGAGAACCTTTCGCGCATCTTCGACGCCTTCTTCACGACGAAGGCCATCGGCGTGGGCACGGGCCTCGGCTTGTCGATCTGTCACCGCATCGTGCGCGGCCTGGGCGGCGAGATCGAGGTCGAGAGCGAGCGCGGCAAGGGCACGACGTTCCGCGTCCTCCTGCCGCCCTCGAGCGCCGAGACCGCGGCTGTGCGCGCGCCGCTGCCCGTCTCCGCGGCCTCGCGCCGCGGCCGCGTCCTCATCGTCGACGACGAGGTGCTGTTCGCGAAGGCCATTGCACGCTCGATCCAGCAGGAGCACGACGTCTCGCTCGCGGCCAGCGCGGGCGACGCGCTCACGCGCCTGCGCGACGGCCAGCGCTTCGATGTCATCATCTGCGATCTCATGATGCCGCAGATGACGGGCATGGACCTGCACGCGGAGCTGGCGCGCCTCGCCCCCGAGCAGGCCGCCCGCATCGTATTCGTCACGGGCGGCGCCTTCACGGTCGGCGCGCGCGCCTTCCTCGACGCCGTGCCGAACCAACGCATCGAGAAGCCCTTCGAGGCCCAGCAACTGCGCGCCGTGCTCAACGATCGGATCCGCTGATTCGCGCACGCGCCGAACGCGAAGCGCAGTCTGCTCTCGGCGCGTGAGCGCGAGCGCG
>DASZFV010000175.1:0-2858 GCA_035939455.1 Polyangia bacterium | reverse complement strand
GAGTACGAAACCGTAGGCGCCGGCGGGCGGGCTCCGGCCCGCGCGACGTCATTCAGGCGCGCCGGAGGATGAGCTCGGTGATCTCGGCGGGCGCGCCCAGTCGCATGGGCGGCCCCCAGTAGCCCGTTCCGCGGCTCACGTAGATCTGCGACGCGCCCTGCCGGTGGAGGCCCGCGAGGAAGGGTTGGGAGAGCCGCACGATGAGGCCGAACGGCCACATTTGGCCGCCGTGCGTGTGTCCCGAGAGTTGGAGCCCCACGCCGTGGCGCGCGGCCCCGGCGAAAGATGCCGGCTGGTGCGCGAGCAGGACGACCTCGCGCGCGGGGTCGTGGCCGCCGAGCGCGCGGGCGAGGGCCTCGTCGTGCGGCATGCCCCCGTAACGCTCCGCGGAGCGATCGTCGACGCCCGCCAGATCGAAGGCGTCGACGCCCGTGCCGATCGAGACGCGCTCATTGCGGAGCACGCGGATGCCGAGCCGCCCGATCTCGTTCATCCACGCTTCGGCGCCCGAGAAGTACTCGTGGTTGCCGGTCACGAAATAGACGCCGTGACGTGCGCGCAGCTCGCCGAGCGGCGCGACGGCCTCGGCGAGGTCCGCCACCGTTCCGTCGACGACGTCTCCCGTGATCGCGACGAGGTCGGGCCCGAGCGCGTTTGCGCGGCGGACGACGTCCTCGACGAAGGCGCCGCCTATCGTCGAGCCGACGTGAATGTCGCTGAGCTGCACGACGCGCAGCCCGTCGTGGACGCGCGGCAGGCGCGCGAGCGAGACATCGACGCGCCGGACGGCGATGGGCCCGCGCGCCGCTCGTAGCGCCGCGGCCCCCAACCCGCCCGAGAGCGACAGGGCCGCCGTCGCGGCCAGGCGCGCCGTCGCCAAGCGTCGGCTGGGATCGATCGGGGCGCCACTGGTGCGCCGCGCGAACCAGATCACGAGCCGAACGACGTCAGCGCCCACCAAGGCGACCAAGAGCAGGAACATGACGCCCATCCAGATGAACGCGGGCCAGGCCATGGCCCGGCCCGCGGTGGGCAGCTTGCGGCCGAGGAGCATCGCGATTGGCATCGCCGCGGCCAGCAGGACGAGCGCGAAGGTCGCAATGGCGCGCCACGGCGGCGGCAGGTGCGAATCGCGAACGAGCCGCGCCCAGAGATAGTAATGAATGCCAATGACGATTGCCAGAATGATGGCAATGAAAGCGAATAAGCGGCTCATCGAATGGTCATGTTTGGTGAGACGGAGACGTGAATCAAGGCCAGTCGGAAAATGTCGTTGATGCCCGGCAATGACCTGAAACGGGATCTAAATGAGGGCTTTGCGGAGCCATTGCGTGGCCTTCCAATCGAGAGTAGTCTGCCGGCCCATCAAAGGGGGGATTGAATGGCCAAGAAAGGTTCCGGAGACATACACAGCATCGTGGGAGACTTCGTCTCGAGGCTCTCGTCGTTGATCGAGCAGGACGCCGTGACGCGTGCGCGCACCGTCGTGCTGTCGGCGTTCGGCGTCGGCGCGGGTGGCGGGCGCCGCGGCCCGGGACGGCCGCCGGGCCTAGGTACCAAGATCGCCTCGGGGCGTCGGCAGCGGCGGAAGGGACCGATTCAACTGTGCCCCGTTCCGGGATGCACGAACCGGGCTGCGCCGGTCTTCGGAATGGTTTGCGCCAAGCACAAGGGCCTGCCAAAGGCAGTCATCAAGAAACATCGCGAGCAGAGGCGCGCCAAGAAGACGGGTCGCAAGAAGTAGCGAAGCCGGCCGGGGCTCCAAGGGGCGGCCCCCGGCCCTCGCGCGTTTTTCACGGAGGGGTGTGGCGCGGTCGCCACGCACCGCGGGACGGGCCGGCGTGGACCGACGGAAGACGCCGAAAACCGAGGCCGCGGACGCGGCCTGGGGTTGGCACTGCGGTTGCGTTGTGCCAGGCCTCATAAGGAGGCGCCATGGCCATCGCGACCGTATCGCTTGAATTCGACCATTTCAACCGCACGCCCAGATTGCCGGCACTCACGCCGGAGCTCGCGGCCTTTCAGTGCTGCCCGCTCTTCACAGACGCTTCGCCCTCGGCGCTGCAGGCGCTGGCCGCGTCCGCAGGCAGCCGGTCGTTCACACGCGGGACCATCGTCGCGACCGAGGGAGCGCCGGCGCCCGCTGTCGTGCTCGTCGCGCGCGGACGTTTGCGCGCCGTGCGTCGAGCGGCGAGCGGTCGCGAGATCACGGTCGAGATCTTCCGTCCCGGCGACTTGCTGGCGGACGCGGCCCTCACGCCGGAGGCGCCTCTCGCCAACGATTGGGAGGCCGCCGAGACGAGCTCCCTCCTCATGATTCCCCGTGCCGCGCTGCTCGCGTACGTGCGCGCCGTTCCCGAGGTGGCCGTGGCCCTCTCCGCTCAGCTGCTCGGGCGCGTGGAGCGGGCGAAGGAGCTCGCGGTGGCGCTCGCGCTGTCGGACGTCGAGTCCCGCGTGGTCGCGGCCCTCGTGGGTCTCGGCCGCCAGGACGGCGCCGACGGGCCAGAAGGGCTGCTCATCCGGCAGCGGCCCACACAGCAGGAGATCGCCAACCAGATCGGCGCTTGCCGCGAGACCGTCTCGCGCACGGTCTCCGATCTCGTGAGGCGGGGGCTGCTCACGCCGCGGGGCCGGTCGCTCCTGCTCGCTCCCAGCCTCTGCGCTCGCGCGGCCTAAGCGCACAGGCTCCATGCCGGCTCGAGGCCGAGAATTGACGCTCGGCGGAACGCGGGTGAGACTCAATGAGTTTTGGCTAGTCATCCGAGAGGCCCTCACGCGGGTGGGACCGATTCCGTGGAGGCTTCAGACACCCTGGCGCCCCTGTCGGCGCTCGACATCCGCACGTCGATCCGTCCGAC
>DASZFV010000174.1:0-7924 GCA_035939455.1 Polyangia bacterium | reverse complement strand
GCTCATCACCTCCTCAACCCGTACGCCCCGGCGCAAGAATGCTGTTCCAATGAGGGCCGCTCTATAGCCGCAATCGACGAGCTGATGCACCTCGGACGCCTTTTCGATTCCGCTCTCGGCTACCGGGAGCTTTCCGGGTGGAACGCGCTTAATCATGTCGTGGTGCCTGGCAGAATTCGTCGAGAAGTCCCTCCCGAGAAGCCTCCCAAGGCGTGCGCTCACAGAAAAGGGGCTCGTCTTGAACCGACGTGAGTTCACGCCCCAAATTGCGGCGTCAGACGGGATGCACTTCACCTGCGCTCCGAGACTCTCCTCGCTCATTCCAATCTCGAAGAGCACGTCCATCCCGAGGCCGATCGCGAGATCATAGAGGCCCTGGATTCGCTCTGGTTCGCGGGCTGCCAGAACGCCGGCCATAAGCAGGATTGCGTCGGCACCGAAGGCACGCGCTTCCCATACCTGATACTCGTCGACGATGAAGTCCTTTCGCAGGATCGGCTTACTGGTTTTAGACCTGGCGTTCGTAAGGTCTTCGACGGAGCTCCCGAAGTAATTCTGGTCCGTAAGGATTGAAATCGCCGACACACAGGCTGCGGCGCGATAGACCTCGAGGGCATTGCGAACATTGTCCGGATCCATTGTTCCACCGCTCGGAGAGCGTGCCTTGACCTCGGCGATGACGCTGAAGGGCGCTGATTCGAGGGCTTCGCGGAGACGCTTAGCCGCCTTTGGAGCGCTCGCCGCCTCTCTCTTGAGGCTCGCGATCGGACGCGTACGCTTACGCTCGTTCAAGCGCTCTAGCGATGCCTTCAGAATATCTCTGATCAGCGACATGGCACTCTAGCTACGGCACCTCGCCTCGACGAACAGACAGATAGATGACCAAGATATCCAGCCTATCGTCTAATGGACTCATGTCCTTGACGGTCGCAAATCTAGGCCGGATACGCGCCTTCTGCAGCTCCTTTCCTTCGTGCGTCAAGACGTCCCTACCCCGAGCAATTCGCGGAGAGCTGCGCCGCAGTCGTCCGCCCGCAGCAAGGCCTCTCCGACCAGGATCGCGTCAATCGCCGCGAGGCGAGCCCGTTCCAGGTCCGCTGCGCGGTGGATACCCGACATCGCGACGCTCACTCGGTCGGCGGGAATCTGTGGGCGCAGGCGTGCAGCGAGCTCGCGGTCGATTTTGAACGTCCGAAGGTCGCGATTGTTGAGGCCGATGATAGCGGCGCCGGAGCTCACCGCGCGCGCGACCTCGTCGGCGTCGTGCGCCTCGACGAGCAGCTCGAGGCCATACAGCGCACCTACGGCCATCAGCGCCGAGAGCTCGGGGTCCGACAACGCCGCGACAATGAGCAGCGCGGCATCGGCGCCGGCGGCGCGCGCCTCGGCAAGCTGATAAGCGTCGACGATGAAGTCCTTGCACATGACGGGGAGACTCGTCGCGGCATGCGCAGCGGTGAGATCATCGAGGGAGCCGCCAAAGAAGGGCTCGTTCGTGACCACCGACAGCGCCGCAGCGCCGGAGGTTGCGTAGATGCGCGCAATTTCTCCGGCCTTCGCGCCTTCGCGGATCCACCACGCCGAGGGCGACTTCCGCTTGAACTCGGCTATGCAGGCCACGCCGGCAGCGGGAGCCACAGCTGCCGCGCTGGTCCTTGTTCCGCCCGTGCCCGCATTCTTCGCGCCCGGTCGCAGCGCCTTCGCGAGGCTGCGCACCGAGGGACCCGCGGGCAGCCCCTTCTCTATGTCCGAGAGGGGTCGGGCGGCCTTCCGGACCGCCAGATCCGCGCGCGTGCGGGCCAGGAGGTCGTCGAGAATCATGGCTTTGGCGTCAGCTCCCTCAGCGTGTCGAGCACTGCGCGCGCCGCGCCGCTCGACAGAGCCGCCGAGGCGCGCTGGGCGCCCGCGCGCAGGTCGGCCGCCGCGCCCACGACGTAGAGCGCCGCCGCCGCCGTCATGAGCGCCGCCGTGCGCACGGCCTCGTGCTGGGGCACGCCATAGAGGACCTCGTTGATGACGAGGGCGTTGAACTCGGGCGAGCCGCCCAGAAGGCCGATGGGATCGGCCGGCGGTAGGCCGAAGTCGGCGGGCGTGACGTCCGTGCTGCGCACGACGCCGTCCTTGAGCTCGGCGACGTGCGTCGTGCCCGTGGGGGCGAACTCGTCGAGGCCAGGCGCGCCGTGGATGACGAGCGCGCGCGCGGAGCCGAGCACGAGGTGCGCACGCGCGAGAAGCTCGCAGCGATCGCGCCCGAAGACCCCGTTGACGTGGTAGCGCGCGCCGCACGGGTTCGTGAGCGGCCCGAGCAGGTTGAAGATCGTGCGCACGCCCAGTTCCTTGCGCGGGCCGGCGGCGTGCTTGGTGGCGCCGTGGTGCGCGGGCGCGAAGAGAAAGGCCAGCTTCGCCTCCGCGAGGCAGCGCGCCACGAGCTCGGGTCTGGGCGCCGGGTCGAGCCCGAGGGCCTCGAGCACGTCGTGCGAGCCGGAGCGCGACGACTGCGCGCGGTTCCCGTGCTTGGCGACGACGACGCCGCAGGCGGCGACGATGAACGACGCGAGCGTCGAGATGTTGACGGACTGCGAGTTGTCGCCGCCCGTGCCGCACGTGTCGACGAGCAGGGGCGCGTCGAACGCCACGCGCACCATGCGGGCGCGCATGGCGCGCGCGGCGCCCACGACCTCGCCCACCGTCTCGCCCTTCATGCGCAGGGCGACCAGCAGCGCCGCGATGAGCGCGGGCGATGACTCGCCGTCCATGATCTTGCCGACGACGCGGGCCATCTCGTCGGCCGAGAGGTCAGCCTTGTCGACGACGCGCGCGAGCGCCTCGCGAACGCCGAAGTCTGCGCTCGGCCCGACCCCCGTGATCTCCGCGCCCAGCGGCGACTGCTGCGTCATGGCCGCCCTCTCCTCTCCAAGAAGTTTCGCAAGAGGTCCTTGCCCACCGTCGTGAGGAAGGACTCGGGATGGAACTGTACGCTCTCAACGGGCAACGTCCTGTGCCGCACCGCCATGATCTCCTCATCCCAGGTCTTGGCGGTCACCTCCAGGCAGTCGGGCACGCTGGCGCGTTCGATGAGCAGCGAGTGGTAGCGCGTGGCCTCGAAGGGATTCGGCAGCCCCGCGAAGACCCCCTGTTCGTCGTGGAAGATCTTCGAGGTCTTGCCGTGCATGACGCGCGCGGCGCGCACGATGTTCCCGCCGAAGGCTTGCCCGATCGACTGGTGCCCGAGGCAGACCCCGAAGATGGGGATCTTGCCCGCCCAGAGCTTGATGGCCTCGAGGCTGATGCCGGCCTCGTTGGGCGTGCACGGCCCAGGCGAGATCACGAGGTGCGTCGGCGCGAGCGCGCCGATGTCCGCGGCGGCGATCTCGTCGTTGCGCACGACGCGCACGGCCTGCCCGAGCTCGCCCAGGTACTGGACGAGGTTGTACGTGAACGAATCGTAGTTGTCGATAACCAGCAGCACGGCCCTAAGCCTTCGGCCCCCCGCCGCCCGCGGTGTCGGTCGCGCCGCGGGGGCCCGCGCGGCGCGCGATCTCGACGGCGGCCAAGACCGCGCGGGCCTTGTTGTGGCACTCCTTGTACTCGGATTCGGGGACGCTGTCGGCGACGAGCCCCGCGCCCGCCTGCACGTAGATCGTGTCGCCCTTCGTAACGAGCGTGCGGATCGCGATGGCCGTGTCGAGGTTGCCCGTGTACGAGATGTAGCCCACGGCGCCGCCGTACAGGTTGCGGCGGAACGGCTCCGACTCCTCGATGATCTCCATGGCGCGAATCTTAGGCGCGCCCGAGAGTGTGCCCGCGGGGAACGCCGCGCGCAGGACGTCGCCGGGGCGCGTGCCGGGCGCGACGCGGCCGCGCACGTTCGAGACGAGGTGCATGACGTGCGAGTAGCGCTCGGTCACCATGGTCTCGGTGACGCGCACCGTGCCGGGCGCGCTCACACGGCCGACGTCGTTGCGGCCGAGGTCGATGAGCATGACGTGCTCGGCGACCTCTTTTGGATCGGCGCGCAACTCGGCTTCGAGGCGCGCGTCCTCCTCGGGCGTTGCGCCGCGCCTGGCCGTGCCCGCGATGGGCCGCACCTCGACATCGCCGCCCTCCATGCGCACGAGGACCTCGGGCGAGGCGCCCGTGACCGTCGCCTCCGGGAACTCGAGGTGGAACATGTAGGGCGAGGGGTTCGTGACCCGCAGCGCGCGGTAGACGTCGAAGGGATCGACGTCGCCGCGCGGGATCTGGAACCGCTGCGAGTACACGACCTGGAAGGCGTCGCCCGCGAGGATGTACTCCTGGATGCGGCGCACGCCCGCCTCGTAAGCCTCCTTCGTGACGGTCGAGCGCGGCTCGGGCAGCGGCGCGGGCGGCTCGGGATCGAGCACGCGGAGGGGGGGGGCCGGGTGTGCCAGGCGGTCGAGCACGCCGTCGATGCGCGCGCAGGCGTCGTTGTACGCGCGCCGCACGTCGATGCCATCGCCCACGTCCGCGGCAGCGACGACCTTCAACGTGCCGCGCAGGTTGTCGAAGATCACGACCGTGTCGGTGATCGCGAAGCAGAGCTCGGGCAGGCCGAGGTCGTCGGGCTTCGTGCTCGGCAGGCGTTCGAAGGTGCGCACGATGTCGTAGCTCAGAAAGCCCACGGCCCCGCCGAAGAAGCGCGGCAACCCCAGCGGGACGGCCGGCGACAGCTTGGCGAGATACTCGTCGAGGAAACGCACTGGCTCGCGGGCCTTGACGCGCTCGGTGATCCTGAACTCCGACGACTTCGAGTCGACGGCCGTGAGGATCTCGACGTCCTCGCCTCGCGCCCGCACGACGGCGCGCGGCCGCACGCCCAGGAAGCTGTAGGCGGCCCACTTCTCGCCCCCGACGACGCTCTCGAGGAGGAACGAGTAAGGGCCGCGCCCGAGCTTGGCGTAGGCCGAGACAGGCGTATCCGCGTCAGCCAGGACCTCCTTGTAGACGAAGGCCAGCCGGCCGCGGCGGGCCAGCTCCTCGAAGCCGGAGCGGTCGGGAACGAAGCGCATCGGAGGGCTTCACAAGCTACCACAGGGCGCCTCGTCCGGGCCGCGCCGTGATCGCCGTCGACGCACGCGCCGGGATCGTCGGCTATAGTCGCGCCTCTCTTGGCCTCACCGTCGGACCGCGACCCGTCGTCCCTGACCCGCAGCTACGTCGGGTGGACGCTCCGACACGGCCGGCTCTTGTGGACGCTGGCGCTCATGCTGGCTATCCCGGCGGCCTGGCGCACGGCGTCGCTCTACCGGAACCTGCGCAGCGAGGTAGAGGAGCTCCTGCCGCGCGACGCGCCCAGCGTCATCGCGATCCAGGAGCTGCGTGCCCGCATGGCGGGGCTGCAGTACCTCGGCGTCGTCGTGGGCATCGACGCGCGCGCGGGGGGGCGCCTCGCCGACGGCGAGCGGCTGGTCGACGACCTCGCGGCGCGCGTGCGCGCCTACCCACCCGAGCTCGTGAGCGCCGTGCGCGTCGGCTACGCGCCCGAGCGGGCCTTCGTCGAGAAGCACGCGGCGATGCTGCTGCAGCTCGCGGACCTGCAGATGATCCGGCAGCGCATCGAGGACCGCATCCACTGGGAGTACGGCCAGGAGACGGGAACGCTGCTCGACGATAGCGAGCCGGCGCCGTCGGTCGACTTTTCGGACATCGAGGACAAGTACCGCGCCGAGGTGAGCGGCCCCGAGCTCGAGAACGGCCGCTTCTCAAGCGCCACGCTGGGCACGACGCTCATGCTCGTCGAGGTGGGCGGCTTCTCGACGAGCGCCGCGCGCGCCGCCGAGCTCATCCGGCGGGTCACGGCCGACATCGCGGCCCTCGGCGGCCCCGGCCACTACGGGTCGGGGTTGCGCGTCGGTTTTTCGGGGGACGTCGCGATCTCTGCCGAGGAGATGGCGGCCCTCGTCGAGGACCTCACGATCTCGTTCGTGCTCGTCGGCGCCGCCGTGCTGCTGGCGCTCGTCGTATTCTACGGGTGGCGGCGCGCCGTCCCCGCGCTGTTCTTGCCGCTCTTCGTGGGGGCCACCTACGCCTTCGCGCTCGCGAGCCTGCGGCCGTTCGGCGTCACCGAGCTGAACTCGAACACGGCGTTCCTGGGCTCGATCATCGTCGGCAACGGCGTCAACTTCGGCATCATTCAGCTCGCGCGCTACGTCGAGGAACGGCGGCTCGGCGTCCCCATCGAGCGCGCCCTCGAGGTGGCGCTCGACGCGACCCGCAAGGGCACGCTCTCGGCGGCGCTCGCCGCGGGCGTCGCCTACGCGTCGCTCGTCGCCATGCAGTTCCGCGGCTTCCGGCAGTTCGGGATCATCGGCGGGCTCGGCATGGTGTTCGTGTGGGCGACCACGTTCGTGCTCGGGCCGTCCCTCATCGCCTGGCTCGACGGCGGCAAGCTCGCCGCCGGCCGGTCCACGCCGCGACGTCGCGTGCTCATGACCCGCGTCGCGCGCTTCGTGGTCGCGCGGCCGCGCGCGATCCTGCTGGGGGCCGCGCTCGTCACGATCGTCGCGGGGTGGCAGCTGCGGCGGTTCAGCGACGCGAGCCTCGAATACGACTTCTCGCACCTGCGCCGGCGCGACACGTGGGCCTCGGGCGAGGGCTTCTGGGGCAAGAAGATGGACGCGCTCTTGGGCCGCTACCTCACGCCCACGGCGCTGCTCACCGACAGCGTCGCCGAGGCGCGGGCGGTCGCCGCCAAGCTGCGCGACTCCCTTCGGGCCGCGCCGACCGTGTCTGCGCCTGCGCTCGCCTCGATGGTCGCGTCCGTCCGCACGTATGACGACTTGCTGCCGCCCAACCAGGAAGCAAAGGCCGAAGAGATCGAGGCCATCCGACACAAGATGACGCCCAAGGTGCGCGCGCACATGTCCCGGGAGGACGCGCGCCGCCTGGACGACCTGCTGGGCGCGCATCGACCCGTTCCAGTGACGGACGCCGAGCTGCCGCTCGCCCTCGCGACGGGGTTGCGCGAGCGCGACGGCAACCGCGGCCGCGTCGTGCTGGTCTTCCCCAACCCCGCCCAGAGCTGGTGGCGGCGCGAGACCATCGACGGGTTCGTGCGCGCGCTGCGCGACGCCGCGCAGGCACCCGTCGCGCTCGGAGGCCGGCCCGCGCGCGTCGCCGGGGGCCCTCCCCTGACTTCGGACATCATCGAGTCCATGCGCCGCGACGGCCCCCTCGCCTCGCTGCTGGCGTTCCTGGGCGTCGTCGCGACCGTGATCCTGATCTTCCGGCGCGGCCTCGCGACGCCCTTCGTAATCGGCGCGCTACTCGTGGGCGTCGCGTGGATGCTCGGCGCGACGCTGGGGCTCGGCATCAAGATCAACTTCGTGAACTTCATCGCCTTCCCCATCACCTTCGGCATCGGTGTGGACTATGCAGTCAACGTCATGGCCCGCTATCTGCGCGACGGCTCCCGCGACGTCGAGGCCGCCGTGCGCGAGACGGGCGGCGCCGTGGGGCTCTGCTCGCTCACGACGATCATCGGCTACTCGTCGCTCCTCGTGGCCCAGAACGTCGGTCTCTTCCTCTTCGGCGTGCTGGCCGTGCTGGGAGAGCTGACCTGCCTCACGACGGCCGTCATCGTGCTGCCCGCCGTGCTGCGGCTCTTCCGCCGCGGAACGACCTCAGGGATCGAGCTTAAACGAGGGACCGCCCGCGACGCCGGCGTCGGACAGGAAGGCGTTCATGGCGGCGGAGCGCTCGGAGGCGAGGACGTCAGCTCCAGTCTCTGAAGCCCAGCGTCAGCCCGAGTCGTGCGCTCGGCCCACCCGGGTCGCGCTCCGTTCAGGGAGGCAGTAACCTTCGGCCATGCGACTGCTTCATACGATGTTGCGGGTCGGTGACCTCGAGGCCTCGAAGAGGTTTTATTGCGAGGCGCTCGGGATGAAGGTCCTCCGCGAGAAGG
>DASZFV010000173.1:0-3921 GCA_035939455.1 Polyangia bacterium | reverse complement strand
CCAAGCTCGAACGCCTGGGTATGGGCACCGAGCGCGTCGAGGCCGTCGTTCGCGAGCGCTTCCCCGACGCCCGCGTCGCGCGGCTCGATCGCGACACGGCGGGCGCGCGCGGCGGGTCGCCCGACGGGCCCGGGCTGCACGGCGTCCTGCGCCGCATGCAGGCGGGCGAGATCGACGTGCTCGTGGGGACGCAGATGGTGACGAAGGGCCATGACTTCGCGGGCGTGACGCTCGTGGGCGTGTTACAGCCGGACCAGGGGCTGCACCTGCCGGACTTCCGCGCCGCCGAGCGGACGTTCCAGCTCCTCGAGCAGGTCGCGGGGCGGGCCGGGCGCGGCGAGCGTCCAGGCCGCGTGATCATCCAGACGTACGCCCCCGAGCACGACGCCATCGCGGCCGTGCGCACGCACGACTACGCGGGCTTCGCGCGGGGCGAGCTGCGCGCCCGCGAGGAGGCCGACTATCCGCCCTTCTCGCGTATGGTCGCGCTGCGCGTCGACGCGGCGGACGGCCCCTCCGCACGCGAGGCGGCCAGCGCCGCCGCGCTGGCGGCCCAGGCGGCCGGGGGCGCTGCCGTGCGCGTGCGGGGACCCGCCGAGGCGCCCATTCCGCGCGTGCGGGGGCGCAGTCGCTATCAGGTTTGGCTCTCGGGTCACGAGCGCGGAGCGCTCATGGCGGCGGCGCACGCGGCCGCGGCCGTCAAGCTCGGCGGCGACGCGCGCCTCGTCGTCGACGTCGACCCGCAGAGCGTGCTGTGACCGCCCGAAAAAGCCCGCCTCGGTGTTAATCTACAGGATCGCATGAAGGTGCTGATCATCGCCGGCCCCTACGAGGCGGATCGCATCCGCCGCGCCGTCGTCTCGGCTCGCTTCGAGGCGGTGGCCGTCGAACCGGGCGAGAGCCTGTCGGGCTGGATCACGGCTTCGCGGCCGGACGTGATCGTCCTCGCGCCCCAGATCGTCAACCCCGATCCGGCGCTGGCCCTGGCCAAGGTGCGTGCGGTCCCGCGCGGGCGCGTTCCGACGTTCCTCGTGGGCGACGCCGAGGACGAGGCGCGCATGAAGGATCTCGCCGATGGGTTCTTCACGCGGCCGTTGTCGACGGCGGACCTCGTGGCGTGCGTGCGCGCGCGGCTCGGGGACGTCCCGGTAGGGCAGGCGCGCCGGGCCACGGACGAGATGCGGATTTCGGCGCCGCTCACGGACGGTGGCATCCCCGAGTTTGGGCGCACGTCGGCGTCGAAGGGCGGGAAGAGCCGCCCCGCCGGCGACCCGAGCCACACCGGTAACACCGGATCCTTCGGACCGGCGGCGGTCGGCGCCGCGACGGGCTCGCGCACCCCCGCGAGCGGGACGGGCCCGCGGGTCCTGCCCACGCTCAAACCGCTCGTGGCGGCCGCCGACGCCACGGCGGCGCCAGTTCCACGCGCGCGGCCCTCGGAGGCGGGCGCGCTCTTCGTGAAGCTCGCCGAGAGCATCGACGCGGCCCTAGACGCCGAGATGCTCGACGTCGCGCGCTCCATCGGCGCCTTTCGCCACGAGGTGACGGCTGCGCCCCATCCACCTCGGACGGGGGCCGGGCGCGCGCCCGAGGATCTGTTCGAGCGCACTCCCATGGCGCCCATGACCGCGCTCGCCGCCGCGGCGGCCCTCGGGAACACCGCCGAGCCGACCGCGCTCACTCACCCGTCGCCCTTCGACGCCGAGGACGAGCTCGGCGACGACAAGCCACAGAAGACCGTCGAGGTGCCGCGCGACGTGTTCGCGAAGATGATCGCCGAGCGCATCGCCGCCGCGCGCGACGGCGGCGCCGAGGGCGGGACGCCCGCGCCGGTCGAGAGCGGCAAGATCGCGGACAGCGACGTCGCGTCGCTGCTGGGCAGGATCTACCTGCAGCGCCTCACGGGGCGGCTCGTGCTGCGACGGGACGCCGTCGAAAAGGTCATCTTCTCCGAGCGGGGCGCACCCATCCTGGGCATGTCGAGCGATTCGGACGACCGACTGGGGGAGATGCTCGTTCGGCAGGGGCGATTGACGCCGGCGCAGCTCGATCAAGCCTCGGCGGCGGCGCCGCGCGCCGAGCGGCGTCTCGGCGTCGTGCTGGTCGAGCTGGGCTTTATCAAGCCGACCGAGCTGTCGGTCGTGGTGCGTCGCCACTTCGAGGAGATCATCCATTCGGCGTTCGCGTGGGAGAGCGGCGAGTGGTCGTTGGGCCCGGGCCAGCCAAACCAGGAGATCGTGCTGCTCGACGAGCACCCGGCCGCGCTCATTCTCGCCGGAGTCAGGCGCAAATACAGCGCGGCGCGCCTCTCGCGCTGCCTGGGCGGCGGTCAGCAGATCTTTCGCCGATCGACGGCGGCGTCCGCGATCGACGTCCTGGCGCTCATGGCCATGACCTCGGAGGAGCGCGCCATCGTCGATCTTTTCGACGGGACGCGCACGCTCGACGACGTGCGCGCGGCCGCGGGCGTGCGCGAGGAGGTCGCGTCGGGGCTCGCGTGGACGCTGTCCGTGCTGGGGCAGCTCGATCGGGTCGACAATCGCATGGCCGAGCCACCGCGGGCCACGAACGGCACGGGCGTCCACGAGGTCGACGGCGCGCGCGCCGCGACCGAGCGTGCCGAGATGCGTGCCCGCATCCTGGCGCGCCACGCGCTCGTGGAGGAGGGCGACTACTTCGAGCTTCTCGATCTGTCGCGCGGCGCGGCCGACGGCGAGATCGCGGCCGCTCACGATCGCCTCATGAGGGAGCTCGCGCCGACCTCGCTCGACGCGGGCCTCGTCGCCGAGCTGGGCGCCGAGCTGCGCGCGATCCGCGCCGTCCTCGACGAGGCCCTACGCGTGCTCGGGGAGACGAGCATGCGCGCGCGCTACGAAGGCCACTTGCCCGCGGCGGCAGAGCCCGCGGCGGCGCGAGGCTGATGCCCGGCTCGCCGCCGCGTGCGGTCTTCTTCGGCTCGCCGGCGTTTGCCGTGCCGTTCCTCGAGGCCGTCGCGCAAGCCACCGAGGTCGTGGCCGTCGTGAGCCAGCCCGATCGCCCGGCGGGCCGCGGTCGGCAGCTCGCTGAGCCCGCCGTCAAGGTCGCGGCGCGCTGTCTGGGCGTGCCCGTCCTCCAGCCGGAGCGGGTCCGCGCGCCGGAGCTCGAGCAGACGCTGCGCGCGCTCGGCGCCGACGTCTTCGTCGTCGTCGCGTACGGGCGCATCCTGCCGCAGGCGCTCCTCGACGTGCCGCGACGCGGGTCCTGGAACGTGCACGGCTCGCTGCTGCCCAGGCTGCGCGGCGCGGCGCCCATCCAGTGGGCCATCATCCGCGGCGAGCGCGTGACGGGTGTCTCGATCATACGTATGGAGGCGGGGCTCGACACGGGCCCGGTGGCGGCCACCCGCGAGGTGCCCATCGGCGACGAGGATACGACGGCCACGCTCGCGCTCGCGCTCGCGGCCGCGGGGGCGCCTCTGCTCGTGGAGACCCTGCCCGCGATCCTCGACGGCGCGGTGACCCTCGCGCCTCAGGAAGACGCGGCCGCGACGCTGGCGCCGCCGCTCCTGAAGGAGGATGGGCGCCTGCGCTTCGACGTTTCGGCGCGGGCGGTCTCGGCGCGAACGCGCGGCTGCGATCCGTGGCCGGGCGCGACGGCTCTGCTCGACGGCCAGCCGCTGCGCGTGTTCGGCCCGCGCGTCCTCGCGGGAACCCCCGGCGCGGCCCCGGGCGCCGTTTTCGGCCTCCGCGCCGAGGGCCTCGCCGTCGCCTGCGTGGACGCGACCGTCGCCTTCGCCGAGCTGCAGCTCGCGGGGCGCAAGCGGCTGCCGGCGGCGGCCTTCCTCGCGGGGCGTTCCGTGGCCCCGGGCGCGTCCTTGCAAGACCCGGCGGCGCAGCGACGCGAATGACGGCGGGAAGAGGGACGCCTACCGGCCGCGACCTC
>DASZFV010000172.1:0-4735 GCA_035939455.1 Polyangia bacterium | reverse complement strand
TCTTCAAGGCCGGTGACGTCGTCGACGTCGTGGGCACGACGAAGGGCAAGGGCTATCAGGGCGTCATGAAGAAGCACAAGATGGCGGGCGACTCGGACACGCACGGCACGCACGAGTTCTTCCGCCACGGCGGCTCGATCGGCTGCCGTCTCACGCCGGGCCGCGTGCACAAGGGCAAGCGCATGTCGGGCCTCAGGGGCAACGTCAAGAACACCTCGGCCGACCTGGTGATCGTCCAGGTCCTTGGCGACAAGGATCTCGTGCTCGTCAAGGGCGCCGTCCCCGGCGGCGCGAACGGCCTCGTGCTCATCAAAGGCAGCGTCAAGGACGTCAAGAAGTACGTCGTCCCGCGCCAGATCAAAGAGGTCGAGTCGAAGAACCCGATGAAGGCCTCGAAGAAGGGCGCGCCGGCCGCGGCCAAGAAGTAAGCCGGTCGTCCCACTGTCCAAGCTCCGCGATCCCCGGCACCGCCACGACGCGTTCTTCAAGCGCGCGCGCGAGGCCGGCTTCGCGGCGCGCTCCGTCTACAAGCTCGAGGAGATCGACAAGCGCCTGCGCCTCCTGCGGCCCGGGTATCGCGTGCTCGATCTCGGCTGCCGCCCCGGCTCGTGGATGCAATACGCTCTGGGCGTCGTTGGCCCGCACGGAGCGGTCGTAGGCATCGATCGCGACCCGCTGTCGCAGCCGCTGCCCGGCGCGCGCGTGCTGCGCGGCGACATCTATGCGACCGCTGACGACGAGCTGCTCGGGGAGCTCAAGGCCTTCGACGTCGTCCTCTCGGACATGGCGCCCGACACGACGGGCGTGCGCGCCACGGATCAGGCGCGCTCGGCGGCGCTGTTCGAGGAGGCGCTCGCGCGCGCCGAGCGGCTGCTCGCGCCCACGGGCGCGTTCGTCGGCAAGATCTTCCAGGGGCCGGACCTCGAGGCGCTCCGCAAGCGCATGGAGGGGCGCTTCACCGACGTCAAGACGCTCAAGCCCGAGAGCTCGCGCGCGCAGAGCATCGAGATCTACCTCGCGGGCAAGGGATTCCAGTGACGCTCGCGGCGAGCCTGCTCGGCGCGCCGCTCTGGCTCGCGACGGCGGCGGCCGGACCCCCGACGACGACCTCGACGACAGCGAACCCCGCGATGCAGAGGATCGCGGTCGACGTGCGCGGGCCGGTGGCGCTCGTCGAGGTGACGCTCCCGCTCGAGGTGGCGGGAGCGCGCGAGCGCCTCCTCGACGTCGCTTTGCCCGAGCACGCTGCGCTCGTCGATGTGGCGTTCGCGGAAAGCGGCAAGTGGCTCACGGCCGACGTGACCGACGCCGCGCGCGCCACGCGCGCGTTCGTCGATCGCCTCGCGTCGCTCGACCTCACGCCCCCGCGCGCGCCCGTCGACGACGGCGCCAGCTACCGCTTCCTCATCGTGGGCGCGCCCCAAGCGCGCCTCGCGGCTCGGTACCGCTTCGCGGTCCTGCCCGAGGCGCGCGAGGGCCGCCGGCACATTCGCTTCCCCGCGGCGGTCGAACGCGCGCCCCTGCCGGCGGACGTCGTGCTCTCGGCCGCGGGCGCGAGCGACGTCGAGATCGCTGGCGCGCGCGCCGCCCACGGACGGGCGCGCGGGACCTCGACGCGCGGCGCCTGGGAGATCTCCTGGGTGCCGCGCACGGCGCCCGGTCCGGCCGACGCGCGCCTCGCCGGGAGCCTGGCGCTCGCCAAGCTCTCCCCCGGAGAGACGCTGGCGGCCGTCGCGGTCGAGGCCAAGGGCCGCCGTCCCGTCGATCCTCCGCCGAATGTGCTGCTGCTCGTCGATCGTTCGCGCAGCGTGGGCCTGCCGGGCCTCGCCGCCGAGCGCGATCTCGCGGACCGGCTGCTCGAGGCGCTGCCGCCCTCGACGCGCTTCGACGCCCTCTTCTTCGATCGGCATGTCCGGCGCCTGTTCCCTGCGAGCCGCCCGGCGACGCGCGAGGCGCTCGGCGCCCTCGACGCCGAGCTGGTCCCCGATCGCATGCAAAACGGCACGAACCTACCGGGCGCGCTGCGCGCAGCGGGCGCGGTCCTGCGCCGCGAGGTGGGCGCGCTCGGCCCACGCACGCTGCTCGCGCTCGTCACGGACGGGGCGCTGCCCGAGGGCGCCGACGGCGCGGCGCTCGAGCAGGCCCTCGGCGCCACGCCCGGCGTCGACGTCGGCGTCGCGACCTTCGTCGTTCGGCCGCCCGGCGACGACGCCGCGCCCACGAGCGCGACGCGCGCGCTCCGTCACCTGGCCGCGCTGCACGGCGGCGTCGTGCGCGAGCTCGCCGCCAGCGAGCTCGAAGAGGCGTTGCCGCCGGCCCTCGCGGCGCTCGCACGCGGCGGCGACGTCGCCGAGGTGCGGCTCCTCGCGGGCGGCGGCGAGCACGCGCTCGTGCCGCGGCTCGCGCCCGGCGAGGGTCACGCGACGCTGCTGTCGCTCGCCGGGGCCTCGCGGGGCCACGCCGAGCTCGTCGGCACGGCCGCCGGGGCCCCCGTGCGCCTGCCGTTGCGCGGCCAGGCCGTCGACGCGAACTGGCTGCGCGCGTTGGCCCGGAAGAGCGGCCCGGACGCGCGGCTGCTGTGGACGGGCTCGCTCATGGCCCTCGTCCAGGCCATGGAGCGCGCGGCGCCTCCGAGCGACGCCGTCAAAGGCTCGCTCGATCGCGCGGTGGTGCGCAACACGCTGTCGCTCGCGTTCATGCCGCGCGCGCGCGCCTGCTACCTCGGCCGCACGGCCGCGACGCCCGCGTTGCGCGACCTCGCGGGGCGCGTCCGGCTCGCCATCGACCTCACGCGCGGCGAGGTGGGCGACGTTGTCGTCCAGTCGTCGACGCTGAACCACCCCGGCATCGAGGCCTGTCTGCGCGACGGGGCCTTCGCGCTCGAGGTGCCGCGCGCGCTGCGCAGCGACGCCCCCTCGACGGCCATCCTCAACCTGGTCTTCCGCCCACGCACACCCGAGAGGCACGCGAGCGCCGACGAGGCCGCCCTCGGCGAGAAGATCGACCTCATCATCGAGGAGGCGCACCGCGACGAGGTCCACGGCCCCGAAGCCCCGTCCACCGACGGCCCTCCCGCCCCCGACCGATCCATGATACCCACGCGCTGAGGAACGACCGGATGGACGACGCGACCACACGAGACGACCTGCCCTTCGACCCCACGCGCCGCAAGCTCTGCCCCGACGGCGCCTGCGTGGGCGTCATCGGCGCCGACGGCCGCTGCCGCGTGTGCGGCCGCACCGAGGCCCACGCCGAGGCCGGCGCGGTACCCGCGGGCGCGCTCGAGGTCGACGGCGGCGCAGAGGCCCGCGTGGAAGACGCGGAGATCACCGCCCCTGACGCCGGCGACTTCGACTCGAATCGACGCCTCTGCGACGACGGGAGCTGCGTCGGCCTCGTGGGCGATGACGGCGTGTGCCGCGTATGCGGCCGTCGGTCACAATAGGGGCATGCCCAGCCCTCCCGGCAGCGTCGCGATCATCGGCGCCTCCAACTCCAAGGAAAAGTACGGCAACCGCGCCGTTCGCGCCTACCTCCGCAAAGGCTGGACGGTCTACCCCGTCAACCCGAACGAGAAAGACGTCGAAGGCTTGAAGACCTACGCCTCGATCACCGATATCCCTGGCCCGGTCGAGCGCGCGTCGCTTTATCTGCCGCCCGACATCGGCCTCGGCGTCCTCGACGGCATCAAGCAGAAGGGCGTCACGGAGCTTTACGTCAACCCCGGCGCCGAGAGCGAAGAGCTCATGGCCAAGGCCGAGGCGCTGGGCCTGAATACCATCTGGGCCTGCTCAATCATCGACATCGGCGAGCGGCCGTAGCGCGGCGGCTTCTGGTAAGCTGCGCGCCCCATGCCGGCCGTGGCGGTCAACAGCATGCTTGAGCTCATCGGCGGCACGCCGCTCGTGCGGCTGCGGCACCTCGTCGACGCGACGACGGCGGACATCTTCTGCAAGTGCGAGCAGTTCAACCCGGGCGGGTCGCTCAAGGATCGCATCGCCCTGTCCATGATCGAGGCCGCCGAGCGCGAGGGGCGCATCCGGCCCGGCAAGTCGATCATCGTCGAGCCGACGTCTGGTAACACGGGCGTCGGCCTGGCGGTCGTGTGCGCCGCCAAGGGGTACAAGCTCATCCTCACGATGCCCGACAACATGTCGCTCGAGCGGCGCGCGCTGCTCAAGGCCTACGGCGCCGAGCTGCACCTCACGCCCGCCGCCGACGTCATGCGCGGCGCCGTCGAGCGCGCGCAGGTCATCTGCCGGGACAACCCCGACGTCTTCATGCCGCAGCAGTTCAACAACCCCGCCAACCCCGAGGCGCACCGGCGCACGACGGCGCCCGAGATCCTCGCGCAGCTCGGCACGCGCGTGCCCGGCGCCTTCGTGCACGGCGTGGGGACGGGTGGCACGATCACGGGCGTGGGCCAGGTGCTGCGCGCCAAGCATCCCGACGTCCGCATCGTCGCCGTCGAGCCCGAGAAGAGCGCCGTCCTCTCGGGCGGCAAGGCCGGCGAGCACCGCATCGACGGCATCGGCGCCGGCTTCGTGCCGCAGATCCTCGACCGCTCCGTCATCACCGACGTGCGCACGATCTCGGAGGCCGACGCGCAGAAGACCAAGCTCGCGCTCGCGCGGCGCGAGGGGCTGCTCGTCGGCATCTCGGCGGGCGCGTCGGTAAAGATCGCGCTCGACGTCGCACGCGAGCTCGGCCCCGGAAAGACCGTCGTCACGATCCT
>DASZFV010000171.1:0-3092 GCA_035939455.1 Polyangia bacterium | reverse complement strand
AGTCGGGCGTCCCGAACACGCGGCAGTCGCCCGTGACACGCTCCGACCACTCGCACATGGAAAGTCCGAAGTCGATGACCTTGACGACGGGGACTTGCCCGGGGGTGGGCGTCAGCAGGACGTTCTCGGGCTTTAGATCGCGGTGCACGACGCCCGCGGCGTGCGCGGCGTCGAGCGCGCTCGCGACCTGGCGGACGATCGACGCGATCTCGACGGGCTCGAAGCGCCGGCCGCGATCGAGCTCGCCGCGCAGGTCGCTGCCCTCGATGAGCTCCATGGCGATGTACGGAATGCCGTTGCGCGCGACGTTGAAGTCGAGGACCTGGACGATGTTCGGGTGCCGCAGCTGCGCGAGCACGCAGGCCTCGCGGCAGAAGCGCGCCACCCATTCGTTCTGCGCGGCGAATTCCGGTTGCAGCGTCTTGATCGCGAGCGTGCGCGGCAGGCGCAGGTGGACGGCGCGATAGACCTCGCCCATCCCCCCCGCTGCGAGGCCATCAATGATCCGATAGTTCCCGTCGAGGATCTCGTCCTTGCAGAAGTGCAGCCGTTGCGCCGCGGGCGCGGGCGGGCTGGCGTGGGGGGCGGCGGTCAGCGCAGCGTCCATAACGTTCGCGTCTCGCGGTTCGTTTCGAGAATCGTGCCAAAAGCGCCACGGAAGCGTTCGGGCGTCGGGCCCGCGTGGCGCGCGGGTCACGGTCGGGGCGAACGCCCGCGCATTGGTACGTTCCGGTAACCCGGTTACGCGGCCGTGGCGCCGAAGCGTCGCGCGGGGCTCGCATCCTCGGGATATCGGGTTGGCACTCCTCTTGAACAGTAGACTTGGAGAAATGATTTCCGTCGTGTCCGCCCTCAGCTGGGTTGCCGTCGGGTCCTTCGTGGCCTGGATCGGGACGCACCTGGAGGCCCACGGTCCAGCCAAGGGCGTCTCGAACATCGGGGTCGGCGTGCTCGGAGCCCTGGGCGGAGGGCTCGCGATGCAGGCCGCCATCGGTGGCCGCAGCGGCTACGACGCCTACCTCGTGTGCTCGGCGTCGGCGATGATTGTCTCGTCGATCTTGGTCGGGCTCACGGAGTCCCGCGCGCAGCGGGGCCTGCGCCAGCACCCACCGTAGGGCGGGCGCGCGTCAGCCTTCGCGCTTCAACCTCTGGACCTTTGCGCGCCTGGGCCTTTCGCCGGGCCTCAGGCTTCGGGCTTCGGGCGGGCTTCCTCGAGCTCGTACATGCGAAGCTTCTCCCAGAGGCTCTTGCGCGAGATGCCGAGCATCTCGGCCGCCTTCACGCGCTTGCCGCCCGTCGCGGCGAGGGCGCGCCGCAGGTGGCCCTTCTCGAACTCGCGCGCGGCCATGGCGAGCGGCACGACGGCGCCCGTGCCCCCGCGCGCGTCGGAGACGACCGCCGACGGATCGACGAGCAGCGTCGGTCCGCTCGGCGCGGCCTCCGCGATGGCCGCCGGGAGGTGATCGAGCGTGATCTCGCCGTGACCCGCGAGCACGACGGCGTGCTCGATGGCGTGACCGAGCTCGCGGACGTTGCCCGGAAACCGGTAGGCCGACAGCGCCGCGTACGCGTCCGTCGACAGCGTGGGCGTCTGCCGGTTTCCCGCGGCGTCGGTCTTCGCGAAACCCTGCAGGAAGAACTCGATGAGGATCGGCAGGTCGCCCTCGCGGTCGCGCAGCGGCGGCAACGAGACGTCGAGCACGTTGACGCGATAGAAGAGATCCTCGCGAAAGATGCCCTGCGCGACGTGGTCGCGCAGGTTGCGGTGGGTCGCCGAGACGATGCGCACGTCGACCTTGATGGCCTGATCGGTGCCGAGCGGCTCGACCGTCCCGTCCTGCAGCACGCGCAGGAGCTTGGCCTGGGCGGGCAGGGGCAGCTCGGCGATCTCGTCGAGGAACAGCGTGCCCCCGTCGGCCGCGCGGAAGCGGCCGTCGCGCTTCTTGACGGCGCCCGTGAAGGCGCCGCGCTCGAAGCCGAAGAGCTCGGCCTCGATGAGCGTGTCGGGGAAGGCGGCGCAGTTCACGGCGACGAACGGCTTGTTCGCGCGCGGGCTGCGCTCGTGGATCATGCGAGCGACGAGCTCCTTGCCGGTGCCGCTCTCTCCCACGATGAGCGTCGCGGCGTCGCTGGGCGCGATCATCTCGATGCGCGAGCGGATCTTCGTCATCTGCGTCGAGTTGCCGATGAGCCGGTTGTGCCCCGCCGGGCGCGTCGACAGCGCGCGGCGCGCCTCGGTCAGCTCGCGCTGCATCGAACGCGTGTCGTCGATGCGGCCCATGAGGTGCAGGAGCTCGTCTGCGTCGATGGGCTTCGTGAGATAGTCCGACGCGCCCTCCTTCAGGGCCGCCACGGCTTCGCCCACCTCGGCGAACGCCGTCATGAGGATGAAGTCGGTCAGCGGGGCTTCCTTGCGCGCGAGCCGTAGGAGCGTGAGACCGTCTTTGCCCGGCAAACGCACGTCGCTGAGGATGACGTCGAAGCTCGAGTCGGCGAGCAGCGCCGCGGCCGCCTGGCCGTCGCCGACCTCCGTGATGGTGTGGCCCGCGTCCTTGAGGACGTCGGACAACGCTTGCCGCAGCTCAGGCTCGTCGTCGATGAGTAAGATATCCACCCGCGAGATCCTGGTGTGCCTGGGCCGTAACACAAGGAGAAATTGCACCACCCGCCCGATCCGGCCGTCACCGCGCCGTAACGCTCCGCGCGCGGCGGGGCCACTGGCGCTCTCGCCGCCGATGGATCATGGTGATGCTGCTGGGCGATGTCAGGCGTGCCGACGGACTCGAGTGATCTGCCGCAGACGGTTGGCGAGGGCCACCCGGAGGCCGCTCTCGAGAGCGTCACGGCCGGATTGTCGGCGGCGGCGACGCGAGACGAGATCCTCGCGTCGATTCTCGACGAGGGCGGCAGGCTCTTGCAGGCGTCCGCCGCCGTCGCGTACGTCGTCTCGGTGGACGGCGTCACGCTTGCGGTCGTCGCCCACGTGGGGATCTCCGAGGCGCTCGCGCGAAAGATCGACGGGATCTCTGCCGCCTCGAATTTCCCCGTGGCCCGCGCCATCCGCGAAGGACGGCCCGTGTGGGTGTCCACCC
>DASZFV010000170.1:0-20635 GCA_035939455.1 Polyangia bacterium | reverse complement strand
CTGGGCGCGAGCGAGCGGCTGTACCGCGGGGCGAGCGAGCGGCTGTACCGCGGGGCGAGCGAGCGGCTGTACCGCGGGGCGAGCGAGCGACGCCTCGGGGGCGCGAGCGAGCAGCGGCTCGGCGGCGCGTCCGAGCGCCAGGCGGCGGGCCGGCTCGGCGCCGCAGGCGAAGTTACCTCGGGTGGGGGCGCGCCCGTGCCTCCTGCCGGAGCCTCGGCCTATCCGTGGCCGGAGACCTGACCCTGATGGCGACCGGTTACTTCTCGCTCGTCCTCCACGCCCACCTCCCCTTCGTCCGTCACCCCGAGGACCCGACGGTCATGGAGGAGCAGTGGCTCTACGAGGCCATCACGGGGACGTACTTGCCGCTCGTGCAGGTCATGGGCGGGCTCATCCGCGATCATGTCCCGTATCGCTGCACGGTCTCGCTGTCGGCGCCGCTCATGACGATGCTGACGGACGACCTGCTCAAGCTGCGCTACGCACAGCACCTCGACAAGCTCATCGAGCTGGCCGAGAAGGAGATCGAGCGCACTCGCCCCGAGCCGCACTACAACCGGCTCGCGCACATGTACAACGATCGCTTCCGCTCGCTGCGCGACACCTGGCGCTCCCACGAGGGCGACCTCGTGCGCGCCTTCAAGTGGCTGCAGGAGGCCGGCCGCGTCGAGGTCATTACGTCGACGGCGACGCATGCGTTCTTCCCGCTCATGGATCGCAACTGGGCCAACATCCGCGCCCAGGTGCACGTCGCCGCCGAGCTCTACGAGCGGCACTTCGGCTTTCGCCCGCGGGGCATGTGGCTGGGCGAGTGCGGCTACGTCCCGGGCGTCGACGAGCTCCTGCGCGAGGCGGCCATCCGCTACTTCTTCGTCGACACGCACGGCATCTTGTTCGCCGACCGGCGGCCCGCGTACGGCGCGTACGCGCCCGTCTACTGTCCGAGCGGCGTCGCCGCCTTCGGCCGCGACCTCGAGTCCTCCGAGCAGGTGTGGAGCGCCAAGGAGGGCTACCCCGGGGACAAGCACTACCGCGACTTCTATCGCGACATCGGCTTCGACCTGCCCATGGAGTACATCAAGCCCTTCATCCACCCCGAGGGACACCGCATCTACACGGGCATCAAGTACCACGCCATCACGCACGACCAGCTCCACGACAAGTGGGTCTACGACCCGGAGATCGCG
Organism: Polyangia bacterium; assembly: GCA_035939455.1. Classification (GTDB taxonomy): domain Bacteria; phylum Myxococcota_A; class Polyangia; order Fen-1088; family Fen-1088; genus DASZFV01. The sequence continues at coordinate 19,448 of DASZFV010000170.1, read as the reverse complement.
CGCGGCAAGGCCGGCCTGCACGCGTCGCACTTCCGCGGCAACCGCGAGAAACAAGCGCAGCGCCTGCGCGGCGACCTGGATCGGCCGCCCATGATCGTGAGCCCGTACGACGCCGAGCTCTACGGGCACTGGTGGTACGAGGGGCCGATCTTCCTCGACAACCTCTTCCGGCAGTTCCACTTCGACCAGGACGTCATCGAGACGCTCACGCCGGGGGATTACCTCGAGCGCCACGCCACGAACCAGGTGGCGACGCCGTGCGCGTCCTCCTGGGGGTTTCGCGGCTACAACGAGCACTGGCTTAATGAGACCAACGCCTGGACGTACCGGCACCTGCACGTCGCGGGTGAGCGCATGGTGGAGCTGGCGCGCCGGCACCCCACCGCGGATCCCCTCACGATGCGCGCGCTCAACCAGGCGGCGCGCGAGCTCATGCTCGCGCAGTCGAGCGACTGGACCTTCATCATGAAGACGGGCACGACGGTCCCGTACGCCACGAGGCGAATCAACGAGCACATCCTCCAATTCAACAAGCTCTACGACGACGTCAGGTCCGCCAAGATCAGTGAGCCGTGGCTGGCTGACATAGAAGCGCGCAACAACATCTTCCCGAACATCGACTATCGGATCTACGCGAGCTGAGCCGCGTGCCGAGAGCGACGACGAAACCCCGCCGGACGCAGGCGACGCCCGCGCGCGTCGAGCCTCCCGTGACGCCCTCGTCGCCGCCGCTCAAGGTGCTTTTCGTGGCTTCGGAGTGCGCGCCCTTCGCCAAGACGGGGGGGCTGGCCGACGTCGCGGGCGCGCTGCCCAAGGCCCTGCACGCGCTCGGCATCGACGTGCGCGTCGTCATGCCGCTCTACGCCGGCATGCCGTGGAGCGACTTCGAGGTGCTCGACGGGATGCTCGACGTGCCCATGTGGTGGGGGACGGCCCGCGCGCGCGTGCGCGTGGGCAAGCTGCCCGGCAGCGAGGTCCCGGTCTACTGCCTCGAATACAACCGCTACTTCGATCGGCCGTACCTCTATGGCCCGCCTGCCGAGGGCTACCCCGACAACCTCGAGCGCTTCACGTTCCTGTCGCGCGGCTCGCTCGAGGTGTGCAAGGCGCTCGGCTTCATACCCGACGTCATCCACGCCAACGACTGGCAGACGGCGCTCGTGCCGGTCTTCGTCAACACCTTCGAGTGGGCGCAGCCGCTTCACGGCGCGGCGACGATCTACTCGATCCATAACCTCGCATACCAGGGCGTCTTCGACGGCGGCGGCATGTTCATCACGGGGCTCGGGCGCGAGCACTACAACGCCACGGAGTTCGAGCACTTCGGCTCGCTCAACCTCACGAAGGCGGCGCTCCACCACAGCACGCTGCTCGCCACCGTGAGCCCGACGTACGCGCGCGAGATCCAGACGCCCGAGTACGGCAACGGCCTCGACGGCGTGCTCGCGGCACGCGGCGACGACCTCGCGGGCATCCTGAACGGCATCGACGTCGAGGAGTGGAACCCGGCGGCCGACCGCCACCTGCCGGCCGCCTTCGACGTCGAGCACCCGCGCGGCAAGGCTGCCTGCAAGGCGGCCCTGCAGAAGGAGGCGGGCTTCGTCGTGCGCCCCGACGTCCCGGTCTTCGGCGTCATCGGGCGGCTCACGCCGCAGAAGGGGTTCGACGTCCTCGCGCACGCGCTCGACCGTGTGCTCGGCTGGGACGTGCAGATCGTGCTCCTCGGCACGGGCGACGACGACGCGCAGCGCTTCTTTGCTTACGTCGACGCTCACCGCGGCGACAGGTTCCGGGCATGGCTGAGCTTCGACAATGGACGCGCGCACCGCATCGAGGCGGGGGCCGACTTCTTCCTCATGCCCTCGCGCTTCGAGCCGTGCGGTCTCAACCAGATGTATAGCCTGCGCTACGGGACGTTGCCGATCGTGCGCGCCACGGGCGGCCTCGTCGACACGGTGGCGAGCTACCACGAGGCGACGGCCGAGGGCACGGGCTTCGTCTTCGCCGACCTGCACCCCGAGGCGCTCGCCAACACGATCGGGTGGGCCGTGTCGACCTGGTTCGATCGCCCGCGCCACATCGAGATCATGCGCGACCGCGCCATGCGCCAGGACTTTTCTTGGGGTCGCGCCGCGAGCCTTTACGAGGGTCTCTATCGCCGCGCCGTCGCCCTGCGCCGGGGGGACTGAGCCCGGAGCGTCGAGCGAAGCGCGCGCCTGGGTACGCGCCGACGTGCTAAAAGGGATGGCCCAATGTGCGGAATCGTCGGTTATGTCGGAGGTCGTGAAGCGCTCCCGTTCCTGCTGAGCGGGCTCAAACGTCTCGAGTACCGCGGGTACGATTCGGCCGGCGTCGCCGTGATGGGGCCGCTCGGGCTGCAGGTCGTGCGCCGCCAAGGGAAGCTGTCGGTGCTCGAGGGCGCCGTCGCGAGCGAGCCGCCGCAGGGCACGCTGGGCATCGGCCACACGCGCTGGGCCACCCACGGAAAGCCGTCGGAGGCCAACGCGCACCCGCACACCTCGGGCGCGGTGACCGTCGTGCACAACGGGATCATAGAGAACCACCTGGCGCTGCGCGCCGAGCTCGAGGCGGCGGGGCGCCTCTTCTCGTCCGAGACCGACACCGAGATCTTCGCCCACCTCATCGACCGCGCGCTCTCGGAGGGCGTGGGGACGCTCACCGACGCCGCGCGCGCCGCCTTGAAGCGCGTCGAGGGCACCTACGCGCTCGTCGTGATCTCGGATCGCGATCCGGAGCGCATCGTCGCCGCCAAGAACGCCTCACCGCTCGTCATCGGACTCGGCAGGGGCGAGACGTTTCTGGCGTCGGACGTGCCGGCCTTGCTCGACCACACGCGCGAGGTCATCTACATCGAGGACGGCGACGTCGCCGAGGTCAAGCGCGGAGGCGTCGTCGTGACCGACCGCGCCGGCGCGATCGTGCAGCGTCCGCGCCGCACGATCGAATGGAGCTCGGCGCAGGCCGAGAAGGCGGGCTATCCGCACTTCATGCTCAAGGAGATCTTCGAGCAGCCTCAGGCCGTGACGGACACGCTGCGCGGTCGCCTCTCGCCAGAGACGGGCGACGCGATCCTCGACGGCATCGAGCTGCCCATCGCGAGCTTCAAGCGCGTCGCGCTGCTGGCCTGCGGGACCTCGTACTACGCGGCGCTCGTCGGCAAGTTCCTCATCGAGGCGGCGGCGCGCATCCCGTGCGAAGTCGATCTCGCGAGCGAATTTCGCTACCGCGACCCGGTCGTGGGCCCCGGCGATCTGGTGATCGCGATCTCGCAGAGCGGCGAGACGGCCGACACGCTGGCCGCCGTCAAGGAGGCCAAGAGCCGCGGGGCCACCGTGCTCGCCGTCTGCAACGTCGTCGACTCGGCCATCCCGCGCGCCTCGCACGCGACGCTGTACACGCACGCCGGGCCCGAGATCGGCGTCGCCTCGACGAAGTGCTTTACGGCGCAGCTCGCGGCCCTGGCCCTCATCGCGCTGCACGTCGGTCGTCGGCGCTCGACGCTCACGGCCGACGCTGCGCGTGCCCTCGCGGGCGAGCTCGCGGCCTTGCCGCAGAAGATGTCGAACTGCCTCGCGGCGCTCGTGCCCGAGGCGGAGGCTCCGGCGCCCCTCGCGAAGCTCGCCGGGAAGTACCGCGACGCACGCGACTTTCTCTTCCTCGGACGCGGGACGAATTACCCCATCGCGCTCGAGGGCGCGCTCAAGCTCAAGGAGATCTCGTACATTCACGCCGAGGGCTACGCCGCCGGCGAGATGAAGCACGGGCCAATCGCGCTCATCGACGACGGCGTGCCCGTCGTCGTCATCGCCCCCAAGGGCCACGGCTACGAGAAGGTGCTGTCGAACCTCGCCGAGGTGCGCGCGCGCAAGGGCCGCATCCTCGCCGTCGCGACCGAGGGCGACGCGCTCATCACCTCCCAGTGCGACGACGTGCTGCGCATCCCCGACGCGGGCTCGCTCATGCAGCCCTTCCTCACCGTGCTGCCGCTGCAGCTCCTCGCCTACGCCATCGCCATCGCCAAAGGCAACGACGTCGACCAGCCGAGAAACCTCGCGAAGAGCGTCACCGTCGAATAGCCTCCCGAGCGAGCGCCGGGGGCGCGGGACCCGGTCAGGGCCCCGAATCTAAAGGCTCCAGTACTGGATGCCGCGCTCCATCTTCGTGGGAGAGAAGACGCTCTTGACGTCGATGAAGCAGCCGTTGTCGCGCACCATCGAGAGGAGCTTGGGTTGGCCGAGCTGGACGTACTCCTTGTGGCTCACGGCGACGACGAGGCCGTCGAGGTTCCGGTAGTCCTCGAGCTGACTGAGCGTCAGGCCGTATTCGTGCTTGGCCTCGGCGGGGTTGCCGCGCGTGTCGTGGATGAGGGCCTCGATGCCGAATTCGCGCAGCTCGTTGAGGATGTCGGGGACCTTGCTGTTGCGCAGGTCGTTGCAATCTTCCTTGAAGGTGAGGCCAAGGACGCCGACGCGCGCGCCCTTCACGGGCAGGCGCTGGTTGATGAGCATCTTGACGAGCCGCTGCGCGAGGTAGGGTCCGACGTTGTTGTTGATGCGCCGGCCCGCGAGGATGACCTCGGGCTGGTAGCCGAGTTGCTGGGCCTTCATCGTGAGGTAGTACGGATCGACGCCGATGCAGTGGCCGCCCACGAGGCCGGGTCGGAACTTGAGGAAGTTCCACTTCGTGCCCGCCGCCTCGAGGACGTCGAGCGTGCGAATGTTCATGCGTTCGAAAATGATCGCGAGCTCGTTCATGAGCGCGATGTTGAGGTCGCGCTGCGTGTTCTCGATCACCTTGGCGGCCTCAGCGACCTTGATGGAGGACGCACGGTGCACGCCAGCCTCGATGATGGCGCCGTAGGTGTTCGCGACGCGATCGAGCGTCGCCGCGTCCTGGCCTGACACGACCTTCACGATGCGCTCGAGGGTGTGCTCCTTGTCGCCAGGGTTGATGCGCTCGGGCGAGTAGCCGAGCTTGAAGTCCTTGCCCTGCGTGAGACCCGAGACCTTGGCGAGAATGGGGCCGCAGAGCTCCTCGGTGACGCCGGGGTAGACCGTCGATTCGAAGACGACGACCGCGCCCTTGCCGAGGGCCTTGCCCACGGTCTCCGAGGCGCGCACCACGGGGGTCAGATCGGGCACGTTGTTGTGATCGACGGGCGTCGGCACCGCGACGACGAAGAACGTCACGCCCTCGAGGTCGGCGATGTCGCTCGTGATCGAGAGCGGAGACGCCTTGAGCTCGGCCTCGGGGACCTCCTGGTTGCGGTCGAAGCCCCGCCGGAGCTCGTCCACCTTCTCCTTGTTGACGTCGAACCCGATGGCGCCAGGGAACTTGCGCGCGAAGGCGAGCGCCACGGGCAGGCCGACGTAACCGAGACCAATGACCGCGATCCGCTCTTGCATTTAATCGTCGTGCTCCTCGGCCGAAAAGAGTATCGCGTTTCGGGACCGCCGTCGCCACCGGTCAGCGGTGGAGGGCCACGCCCACCCACGCGGCGCGGGGCGGGTCGTCACTTCGCCGCGCCGGGCGCCGTGGCACTTGCGATCGAGAGGAGGAGCTTCCTCAGGCGCCTCCAGACGACGAGCGGGATCTCGTGGCCCTGTGCGAAAGGAACCCACTGGACGGCGGCGCCGGCGCCGACCAGGAAGTCGCGCAGCCCCTCGCCCGCCGAGAAGGCCAAGTCGTCGTCGCGCTCGCCGTGGCTGACGAGCACGGGCAAGTCGCGCAGGCGCCCTTGGGCCGCGAGCGGGCCCCACTCGTCGAGGCAGATGCGCGACGCCGACAAGAGCGCCAGCGCGCGCAGGCCGAGGTCGGCGCGCAGCGCGCTGTCACACGCGAGCATGCCGCCCTGCGAGAACCCGCCGAGGACGAGCGGGCGTGCCCCCGCGCGTGTGTTGACCGCGTCCAGGAACCTGTGGAGGTGGTCACGCGCCGCGGGGAGGTCGGGCGGGTGTTGACCGGCGAAGTCGCGCGGGCCCGCCGCGAGGGCGCGCTCGCGCTGTTTGGCGTCGATGTGCCACCACGCGCGTCCGCGCGGCTCGACGACGAGCGGCGCCTCGGGGAAGAGAAACCAGGCGGGCGCCCGCAGCGAGTGCGCGAAGGGCGACAGATCGGCCGGCGACATCTGGAAGCCGTGCAGCAGCACGACGACGACGCGCGCCGCCTCCGCGTCGCCCACGGCGACCGTGCGCAGGTCGCCGAGATCGAACGTATCGTCGGCGGCGGTCATCCGCGCGCGCGTGGCAGCTCGTCGAGGTGAGCCGCGAGCGTGGCGGTCAGCACGGGATGCGACCACAGCGGCGTGAAGGTGTGGTCGGGCCCCTCGATGATCTCGATCGAGAGCTGGCCGGCGCGGCGCAGCCGCTCCACGGTCGGGCCCCCGTGCGTGCGCAGCAGGTCGACGCCGGGATCGCCCGCGGAGAAGACGAAGCCGAGGGCGATGCGCTTTTCGACGATCGTTGCGAGCTCGTGCGCCAGATCGTCGCCGATCTTTACGCCCGCGCGGCGCGCCAGCTCTTGGGCGCGGCCACGGAGGCGGTTGGCGAAGAAGCGCGCCAGCGTGCGTCCGGCGATGCGCAGATCGACGCCGCGCCGGAAGAGCTTCGTCCAGGCGTCCACGTCGCGCAGGCGCCGAAAATAACGCGAAGCTTCGAAGATGACGTGGTCCTCTGCGTCGGCGAGCGGCCGGTCCGGCTTGTAGAAGAACGTGAGCGGGTTGATGAGCAAGACGCCATCGAGCGGCACGCCCGCGACCGCCGCCTTGAAGGCGTTATAGCCGCCCGAACAGAGCCCCAGCGCGTGCACCTCGGTGACGCCGGGCTGCCGGCGCAGAAAGGCCAGCCCGCGGGCGATGTCGTCGCTGGCGTCATCGGTGTAGACGACGTTCTCGTGCTGACCGGGGCGGGGCATGCTGTCGCCGATGCCGCCGCCGTCGAGGCGCAGGACCGCGTGACCGAGCGCGGCCCAGCGGCGCGCGAGGTTGACGTAGAGGCGGTTGGGGCCGATGTGGTGGACGGCCCCCGCGTTGAGCAGCAGCAGGCCCCGGCGCACGGGCGGCGGCGCCGCCGGGGTGCTCAGCACGCCGAACAGCCGGCCGTCTTCATCGACGATCTCGGCGCTCTCGATGATGGCTCCGATGCGCGCGCGCCGCCGGGTGACGGGTGCAGTCACGGGCTTCGCGAGGTCCGGCACGCCCAGCATGCCGGCGCGCACGCCGAGCCATTCGATCGTCGCGAAGACCATCTCCTCGGGCACTTTGGAGAACTCGGCGCCGAGCACCATGTCGACGTAGCCCGGCAGCCGGCGCCGTTCGACCGCCACGCCGAGGGTGGCGAGGCCCTGCGGCCAACTCTCGTCGGCCGGCAGGTCGTCGCGCTCGATGAGCAGCACGGCCGGCGCCGGCAGTCGCTCGAGCGCCGTGAGGTCGACGGCGGAGAGGTCTGCCCTCGTCGCGGCCGTGAACGAAAACCCGAGGGCCTCCTGTCCGCCCGCTTCGACGACGAGGTGTGGCGGCGCTTGAGGCAGCCCCGCGCTCATTTGCAAGGCGCGCAGCTCTCGCAGGTATGCCTTCCCCGCGACGACGGGGGCCACCGCGACGAGGCTGTCGACGTCGCTGCGGTCGATCGCGGCCAGCGTCGCGATCGTGGCCCCCAGCCGCACGCCGAGGAGCACGACCTGCTCGACGTCGGTGTGCGCGCGGAGCGCGTCGATCGCGTGGCGCACGCTGGCGACCCACGCCGCCAGCCGGTCGGGCTCCCGATCGTCGCCGGCCGAGTTGCCCGTGCCGTCGTAGTCGAAGCGCAGGGCAGGGATGCCGGCCGCGTTCGCAGCGGCCGCGAAGTGGCGCAGGATGCGGTAGGTGCAAATGGACTCGTAGCCGAACGGACCGCAGAGCACGAGCCCGAGCCGCGCGGGCCTCGCCGCCCGGTGCAGCCAGCCGAAGAGGGGGCGCTCCTCGGGTCCGAAGTAGAGCGGCTCGCCGTAGCTCATGGTCCGACGATCGTGATCTTGGTCGACGCCTCGGCGTTGAGCGGCTGCAAGGTGCCGCGAAGCGGGCCCGAGCCGGACACGCGTCGCAGGCGTACGATCCTCTCCTCCCCCGGCGCGAGGTGGAAATAGGCGTCATCGGGCTCGAAGCCCTCGGCGTCGATGGCGATCGACTGGGCGAAGCGCCGCGCGCCCAGGACGAGCGCGGCGCCGTCGGCGTCAGGTCGTGCTTGGGCGCGCAGGCCGACGTCGCGCTCGCGCCCGGACGGCAGGCCGAGCGGGAAGTGGAAGGCGCGGGCGCGCACCTCGCCCGAGGCCGCGCGCAGCGTCGCGACGACGAGATCGTGGGAGGGCGGCCCGAAGCGATACGCGTAGCCAAGATCGAGGAACCCGTCGAAGTGGGCCGCGGCCGGGAGCTCGAGCGTCTCGCGCGCGGCGAGCTCGACGGGGCGACGCGCCCGGCCGACCTCGATCTCCCCGGCGCGGTAGAGCACGAGCTCGACCTCGCCGCGCAGAGGCTCGGGCCGCTCGTTGCAGACGTGGAGCGACAACCCGTTGCCGCCCTCGTCGCTCACGTGGAGCGCGACGGGCTGGAACGCGCGCTTGAGGGCGTAGTACGCCGCCTTGGGCGCGCCCGCCGCGTCGACGACGCCCCAGCCGGCGCTCGGCCACAGGTCGCGCAGGAACCAGACGAGGCCGCCCGCCGAGGTCGAGCGCGCGCGGCGCCACTCGCCGAACACCTGCGCCATCACCTCGCCCGTCACGACGCGCCCGAGCGCGAGGTAGCGGTCGTGGTCGGTCGCGCGCAGGTCGCGCGCGTCGACCCCCATGAGGCGCTCGAGGTAATGATCGCGGACGTCGTCGAAGTCCCAGCCGGCGCCGAGGTCGCGGGGCGTGCGCGCCTTCCAGGCTGCGTGGTGGGCGCGGACGGACGGGCCGCCGGGCAGCGCGCGCGGCTCCGGGACGTTGGCGAAGGCCAGGCATTCCGTCGCGAACTTCACCTCGGCGCGGCGCGCGTCTTCGAGCGGGCGGAGGTATGCGCCCACGCCGTAGTAAGACGTCGTGCCGACGTCGGCCTCGTGCGGGAAGGCGCCGCCGTGCGCGCTCGACGGCCAGTAGGGCACGCCCGGGCAGTGCGCGCGCGCGAGGTCGGGCAGCACCTCGTGAAAGAGCCGTGGGCTCCAGCGCTCTCGCGGCGCGCCCCACATGGCGGCCTGCTGCTCGCCCTCGGAGTTGCCGCAGAGCACGGCGAGGCTGGGCCGACCCTGCAGCCGGGCGAGCTGCTGCGTCGCCTCCTCGACGACCGTGGCGAGGAAGGCCGGATCGTCCTCCGGGTAATCCATGTTGGCGAACATGAAGTCCTGCCAGATCAGGACGCCGAGCTCGTCGGCGAGCTCGTAGAAGTCGTCGCGCTCGTAGACCATCGTGCCCCCGACGCGCAGGAGGTTCATGCCGGCGTCACGCGCCTGCGTAAGCGCGGCGGCGTAGGCGCCGCGGTCGGCCTGAAGGCGCGTCACGTCGAGGGGCGTCCAGCAGGCGCCGCGGCAGAAGATCCGCGCGCCGTTGATGCGCAGCGCGAACGGCTCCTCGCGGACGACCTCGCGGAACCCGACGCGACCGAGGCCGACCGTGACGTCGCCGGCGACGAGGCGGGCGTCGTAGCACGCGGGCTCGCCGTGCGTGTGGGGCCACCAGCGCTCCGGGTCGGGCACCTCGAGGCGCCCGGCGAAACGCTCGCCGTCACCCGCGAGCGCCACGGCGTGGCGGCGCCCCGCGCGCTCGACGACGAGCTCGACGGGGCCGACAGGCGCCGCGCCGAGCGCGCGCAGGCGGCAGTCGACGTCGACGCGGCCGCGCTCGCCCCGCACGCCCACGTCGAGCCGCAGGTCCTCGACGACGAGGCCGACGCGGTGCTCGACGCGCACGGGCAGCCAGGGCCCGACGACCGGCGCGGGCGGCGACCACCCGGGCGTGCGTCCGAGCAGCGTCGTGCGGAACCAGCGCAGCTGCTGGTGCTCGATCATCGGCGCCCGCCAGCGCGGCCGCGGCCGCTTGGCGGCGAGCAGCGGCTCGAGCGCGCGACAGCGAATGACGAGCTCGGCGCCGACGCGCGCGCCGTCGAGCCGCCGCTCGTGTCGGATGAACATGTCGTCGCTCGCGAGGAGGTGCGCGCCGTCGAGCCACGCGTCCGCGACCGTGGCGATGCCCTCGAAGACGAGCGCCAGCTCGCCGGCGCCGGCGGCCGCCGCCTCGCCGGCGCCGCCTTCGACGGCGGGCAGCTTGGCGCGGAACCACCAGTCCTCGGCGTCGAAGCGGCGCATGGGCCCGTCGAGGCTGAAGCCGGCCTGCCGCGCCGCCGCGGCGGCCGTCGCGGGCGCGGCCGTCTCCATCCACGGCAGGCCCGCGCGCTCGAGCGCCGCCGGGTCGGCGATGGCTCCGGGCGGCGTGGCGCACGCCTGCCACGCCGAGATCGCCGCCCGTCGATGACCGGTGACGCTGTGCGCCCGCGGCGTCACGTGCTCTTGGTGAGCTCCTCGATCGCGCCCCGCATGGCTTCGATGCTCTCGAACACGCTGCGCTTGAGCATGTGGTCGGGGAACTCGATCGCGAACTCGCCTTCGAGCGCGAGCATGACGTTGACGCTCGCGTGCGAGGTCATGCCCGCCTGATACAGATCCGCCGTCTCCTCGAGCGCGAGGGCGTCCTTGTTGAGGCGGCCATGGTCCTTGAGGATCCTTCGAATCTTTTCGGTCATGCCTGGGTCGTCTCCTGAACGTGCTGTGGTTCGGGCCGCACGGCGAGCACGACGGCGGCGGAGTAGTCCCCTTCGTGGCTGAGGCTCACGGAGAGCTCGGACACGCCGGCGCCGTCAGCCGCGGCGCGCGCCGCGCCGTGCAAGATCAAACGGCATTTCCCCGATTGTTCCCGGGCCACCTCGATCTCGCGCCAGCCGACGCCTCGATCGGCGAGGCCGAGCGCCTTGATCGTGGCCTCCTTGGCGGCGAACCGCGCGGCCAGCCGCTCGGCCCCGAGCTCCGGCACTGACGTGGCGTACGCGATCTCGGCGTCGGTGAAGACGCGGCGCAGGAAGCGCTCGCCGAAGCGCGCGAGCGACGCTTGGACCCGGCTGACCATCACGAGATCTATTCCGATCGCCATGCTCACGCCGCCCGACTATAGGGGCCCGCCGAGAGCCGATTCAAGCCGTTTTCGTACGCCGGCCCACTCGTCGCGGACGATCGAAAACATGGCCGTGTCGCGCACGCGGCCGTCGGCCGCCGGCAGGTGGGCCCGCAAGACGCCCTCGAGGCGGCCGCCGAGCCGCTCGATGGCCGCGCGCGAGCGCGCGTTGCGGACGTCGGTCTTGAGCACGAGCCGGTGCACGCGCCACGTATCGAAGGCGTGCGCCAGCAAGTGCAGCGCGCTCGCCGTGAAGACACCCGTTCGCTGCGCCGAGGGCGCGAGCCAGGCGTGGCCGATCTCGGCGACGTCGGGCGGGTCGCCCGCGTCCGCGCGCCGCGGCTCGCCCGCGACGGAGATGGGCCCCGGCGGCCAGGTCCACCACTCGAGGCTCATGAATCGGATCGAGCCGAGGACGTGCCCGGCGCCCGTATGACTGCCCGAGGGCGGCACGACGACGTACGGCAGGGCGCGCCCGGCCTGCTCGTCGGCGAGCGCGGCGGCGACGTAGGCGACCATCTCGTCGCGGTCGCGCGGCACGGGCGCGAGCTCGAAGGTCGAGCGATCGGTCGTGGCGGCCGCCACGAGCGCGTCGACATGGTCCAAAGAGAGCGGCTCGAGCCGCCCGAAGCGGCTTTCGAACCCGAGCCGCGTCACGGCAGCCGCGCGGTGAGCGTGTCCATGCCCGCCTGCCACGCCGCCGCCATCTCGTCGAACATGGGACGCGCGTCGAGCGCGCGCTTGGCGTTGACGGCCCGCGCCGCCTTGAGGATGAAGGCCTTGGCGGTCTGGCTGAGCGCCGAGAAGGCCAGCGTCGCCGGCGCGAGCGCCCGGTCGCCCAGCCACTCGAGGTGCAGCGCCGCGAGCTCGAAGGCCGCGCCGAGCTGGCGCACGGTCGCGAAGGCCCAGGCGTGATAGAAGGCCAGCCCCTCGCTCGTGATCCACGGCAGATCGGCGGCGAAGCGCTGCCCGAAGCGCGCGACGGGGTTGTCGCCCGGGCGCCGCGCGACGTGCTTGCCGAGCAGCGCGCGCGACAGCGCCCGCAGTTCGTCGGGCGCCCGCCGCGCGAGGCGATCGATGCGCACCACCTCGGCGTAGAGCGGCATGAACGTCGGGTCGGGCGCGACGCCGACGCGGAAGAGGTGCGCGAAGTCGTCGCCCTCGAGGGCGTAGTAGCCGGCGTTGTGGAAGTAGCCCAAGCGGCGGCGCTCGAGATCGAAGTCCTGGATGACGATCGTCGTCTTCGTGTGCTGGCGCTGATAGTCGGTCCCGGCCGTGTCGGGCAGGTAGAAGGCGTCCGCCTCGGTGCTGATGAGCTTGCCCCCCGCGAGGTGCTCCTGAGCGTGGTCGGCGAGCGGCCGCCACACGTTGAGCTCCTGGAAGTCGAGGCCGTAGAGCTCGCGCAGCTCGTCGTGGGGCGGCTTGAAGAAGGTCCACTGGTCGCCCTCGAAGTCGATGGCGGCGACGAAGGGGAGCATCGCGAGCGGCTCGAGCCCGAGCGCGTGCACGACCTCGATGCAGATGTCGATGTAGCAGTTCTTCTCGACCCACACGCGCTCGTCGGCGTGGAGCGCGTGCCGCCGGTAGCCGGCCGCCTCGAGCGCGGGGAGAACGACGACGCGGCTCATGCCCCCGGCCTCACGCCCGAAGGCTGACACGATTCCGGGCTCACGGCCAAAGGCGCGCGCGCACGGGCGCCGGCCACTTCTCGGTCACGAAGCCGTGCGTCTTGAACAGCGCCATGACGACCCGCTCGAGGCCGAAGCCCAGGCAGGCCGTGTGAGCCGTCTGGCCGTCGGCGGTCTTGATGTCGAAGACATGACCGAAGTGATCCTGGTGATAGTTGAAGGAGCACACGGCCGTCGGGTTCTCGAGCGAGATCACCGGCACGAGCACCTCGAACTTGAGCTTCTGCTGCTTTTGCCCGTCGGCGAGCATGCGCCCGGCGCGGCCGAAGAACGGATCGGACGCGACGTCGGAGCGCGCGGGTAGCCCCAGCGACGTCAGCAGGCCGAGGCCGCGCTCGAGCCACTGGTCGCGCCAGGCCACGGCCATGTCGGGCGTGCCGGCGCGCACGAACTCGCGCACGCGGAAGGACTGCATGCGCGTCGGCTCGGGCGACGGCTCGTGACGGTAGACCCAGTTCGTCATCGTGATGATGCGGCCGTTCGGCGGCAGCGTGCCGCTGATGACGGGGTAGACCGGGTAGCAGGCCGCCGGGTTGAGGCAGACGTCCGTCATGCCCTGCGTGTCGCCCCACGGCTCGTGGCCGTGGACCTTGGCCGAGAGAGCCTTGGCCTCCTTGTCCTTGCCGAAGAAGCTGAAGACCGTCCCCGCGAGGTTAGGGAAGGAGTCGAGGTAGTCCGTCTTCTCGATGATCGTCCGGTCGATGACGGGCGGGAAGGTGTAGACCTCGGCCCGATCGTCGCGCGAGAGCTGCGTGATGAGGCCGTTGAAGCGCTCGAGCACGTCCTCGAAGACGGCGCCGCGGCCGAACGCGCCCTGCACGCGCACCGGCACGATGAGTCCGTGCTCGACGAGCCCGCGATAGAAGCTCTCGAGATCGTAGTCCATGTCTTACAGGTCGTCTTTGTGAACGAGCAAGAGCGAGGCCGTCTTGCCGAAGATGCGGTCGTTCGAGATCATGAGCGCCGCAGAGAGCGAGTCGCGGTACTGGCGCGCCACCGACAGCTTCGAGTCGTTCTTGTAGGCGGCGATGCCGATGATCTGCAGCGCGTCGTGGACGATGCGCGGAGCCATCTCGGAGGACGACACCTTGATGTTGTTCATCTTCAGGGCCCAGCTCACCGTGAGCAGCTCCTCCATGCCGGAGGGCCGCGACATGATGTCGTCGAACTCGGCGGCCTGGCCGTGCACGCTGTTGCGCAGGAGCTGCACGTCGGCCGACAGGCGCGCGAGGTGCGTCGCCTTGGGCGGCACGACGCCCGGCGTCTTGCGCGCCTCGGCCCGCACGTAGGCAGACGCGCGCGCCACGGCGTCGCTCGCGATGCCGAGCCACACGGCCGACCAAAGGATGTGCGAGTACGAGACCATCGTCTGCGCCGACGCATCCGCGAAGGAGCCCGGGAGCACCTGCTCCTCGGGACCGGAGGACGTCATCTTGAAGCCCGGGCTGCACGTGCCGCGCATGCCCATCGTGTCCCAGGTCGTCGTGCGCGTGAGCGCGCGATCGGCCTTGCGCACGAGCACGAGCACCTGATCGCTCGGCGGCGCGTCCTGGTTGCGGCGCGCCGTCACGAGCAGGTCGTCGGCGTGCTCGGCGTACGAGGCCGTCGTCGCGTCCTTGTCGAGCGTGAAGCGCCCGCCCGCGCGCACGCAGGCGCAGATGCTCGAGCGCGTGTCGCCCCAAACGCCGACCTCCGAGGTGATCGAGCCGATGAGGAGCTGCCGCTCGACGAGCTCGCGGAGGTACTTGCGAAAGTAGGGCGACGACTGCCCGTGGCGCGCGATGCACGCCACCTGGATGTGGTGCATGGCGAGCACCATGCCGCTCGAGCCGCAGCCCTGGGCCAGCGCCATGCACATAGCCGCGAGCTCGTACATGCCCGCGCCGCCGCCGCCGAGCTCGGTGGGCGCTGCCGCGGCTAGCAGCTTGGCTTTGCGCAAGGCCTCGATGGTCTCTTGCGGGAAGCGCGCCTTGGCGTCGACGTCGTCCGCGTGCTTGGCGGCGACCTCTTGGGCGAGGGCCCGCGTTCGGTTCGTGAGGTCGCTCGGCGCTGGTGGCATCACGGGATACTCTATGGGAATCCGGCGGGCCAGTCGAGAAAACGAAGCGTTTACGCCGCTCGAAAATAGCGCAAATTCGTCCGGAATTTGGCCGCCGAGCGTCGTTCACGCCTGAGAACCGCGCGCCAGGCGCCGCGCCGTCCGCAGCGACGCGCGCAGGCCGCGGGTCACCGAGGCCGGCAGGCTGGCCGCCGCGAGCATGCTCCAGACGCGCGGCTGGCGGCGATCGCGGCGCAGGCTCTCGACGAGGTGTTTGCGCGCCTCCGCGTGGTCACCCGCGTCGATCATGAGCGTCCCGATCCAGGCGTGCATGGAGGCGAGCTTCTTGTCGACGAGCGCGCGCGGGAGATTGATGCGGGCCCCATCGCGCGCGAGGGTCGCCTCGATCGTCCTAAGCCCGTTCTCGGCGATGAGCAGCTGGTGCGCCGGCGCCGTGAGCTGATCGCCGGCCCCCTTGCGATACGAGAAGGTCGCGACGTCGAGGAAGGCGGCCGGCCCGAACGAGCAGGTCCGCAGGTGGTAGGCGTGATCCTCGCCCGTGCGCATGCTCTCGTCGAAGCCACCGACCTGGCGCATCCGCTCTCGCGTGAGGATGACGGAGGGCGTGGGACAGAGATTGCCCATGGCGATGCAGCGGTAGACGTCGCCCCAGTAGACGCGTATCCCGGGGGCCGGCGGCGCGAGCCCGGGCACGAGCTCTTCGAGCGCCGCCGAGGAAGAGAACATCTCCTCCATCGTGAAGAGCCGGTAGACGCCGTAACTCTCGCGGTTGGCATTCGGGAGGGTGACGGCGCCCGCCTCGTCGACGAGGTCCATGTCGCCCCACAACATGCCCACACCTTCGGCGCGTAGGCGGTCCAGGCACGCGACCTGAACGGCGAGCTTCCACGGCCGCCACAGGTCGTCGGAGTCGAGGAAGGCGATGTACTCACCCGTCGCGACGCCCAGCGAGGCGTTGCGCGCCGCCGAGACGCCACGATTGTCCTGGCGCAGGAGGCGCACGCGGGCATTGCCGCCGTAGCGGTCGCTCACGACGGCGGCGGTTCCGTCCGTCGAGCCGTCGTCGACGAGGATGACGTGACAGTGCGGGTAGGTCTGCTCGAGGACGCAGTCGATCGTCCGCGCGATGAGGTGCGCGCGGTTGTAGACGGGAATGACGACAGACACCTCGGCGGGCGGCATGGCGGTCGGCTCGCCGGAAAGGTTAGGAGCCCGCCTGCGTAAACGCAACGGGCTCACGTCGCGGAAGGACAGCCCCCTGCCGCGCCACCCGCCTTCGGCGGGACCGCTCGCCCGAAGCGCCGCCGCGCGCGAGGCCGCGGGCGCGTCGCGCGGTCTCACGCGTCTTCGAAGCGAAAGACCTCGTTGCCCATGCGGATGACGTCGCCCGAGGCCAGCAGGGTCGGCTCGCGCAAGGCCAAGAACGTGCCGTTCATGCTCGAGAGATCCTCGAGGACGACCTGTCCGCCCGAAAGGGTCAGCTTGGCGTGCCGCCCCGAGACGAGCTCGTCGTCCGAGAACACGAGGTCCGTCTTCTCGCGGCCGATGACGACCTCGCCGCGGCCGAGGTGGTAGACGTCGCGCGGCGTCCCCGCGGGCGTCAGCTGGAGCAGGCGTCCCCACGAAGGCCGGCAGCGGCTCCCGAAGACAGCCTGGCCGTTCTCGATGCTGGCCGCCACCGAGCGCTCGAGCTCGGGCAGGACCTCGAAGCGCAAGAGCTGCTTGCCGATCAGAATCTTGTCGCCGTTCGAGAGCGACGCCGGGGCGCGCAGCCGCCGATACACGCCGTTTCGCCGCTCGAGCGCGCTCAGGACGCGGCCGCCCGCGGTGGCGACGATGCGCGCGTGCCGGCTCGCGAGGAACGGATCGTCGATGACAAGGTTCCCGAAGGTGCGGCCGATGTCGACGGGCCCGGCGCCCATGACGTGGATCTCCCCGTCGGAGCCGTCGGCGTTGATCGACACGAGCCGGAAGTGCGCTTCGTCGCTCGGGCGCGCGGGCAGGTAGTCCGCCGGCGCGGGCCCGGCGTCGACGAGCCGCGCCGAGACGAGGCGCTCCACGACCGAGCGCAGATCCGCGATGCCGGCCTGCTTGGCGTCATCGGGCAGGACGTCCGACGAGACCAGCCGCATTCCGCACGACTTGCAGAAGAAAAGCGCGTCGGAGTTTCGGAAACCGCATCCGCCACATTCGATCATGGAGGGTCGTCGACCACTGAGGCAGGCCGATTGTACATCCATCCTCGCGCGGTGGTAGGGGCGCGCGTCGCGGGCCGTCACTCCGCGAGCGGCCGCTACGGCGCTTGCAAGGCGCCGATGTCGAACATCGCCGTGGCGGGTCGGGCCGCGCCCGTGAAGTCGTCGGGCACGTCTGCGAACAGGTTGATGCCCGCCGACCGCCCGGGGCTGCCCGCGCCGAGCGTGAAGGAGCCGGCGCTCGTCATCTTCGGATCCTTCGTGATCGAGTGGGTGTCGGCCGTCGCCGGGTGCCCATCTCCCCACGAGATGGCGGTGCCGGCGTTCCAAACGAGGTTGTAGTCCATCTGGAGGCCCATGTCCGCGGGCGTATTAATCTGGATGACGCTGCCCCCGTCGCCCTTGGCGTTCGAGATCAGGTTGTCTATGATGCGCGCGTTGACGGTAGCGCGGGTCACGCCGTTGGTTGCGGCCGACGTGAGCTTGAAGATCACGTTGCCTTGGCCGCTGTCGAGGATCGTGTTCGAGAGGATCGCGCAGTCCTTGCAGCCCTGGACGTCGAACCCGCGGCCGACGCGCACCATGACGTTGTTGGTGGCGCGCACGCGGACGGCCGCGTAATGCTCGGGGTCGATGTCGCAGGTGGAGTCGCAGCTGTCGCCCAGGGCGATCGCGCCGGCGTCCGTGTGGATGTCCTGGAAGTGATTGCCTTCGAAGAGGACGTCGTGCGTTCCGCCCTTGAGCTGGATGGCGCCGAAGCCGTTGAGGGTCCAGTCGTGGCAGTAGTTGCCGCGGAAGGTGAGCCCGTTGGCGCCCGTGAGGCTGACGGGCAGGTGGGCGAACGTGCCGTAGAGCTCGTTGTACTCGACGGTGATGCCCTCGCTCGCCTGGTTGAGCTTCAGGGTGTCGTAACCGCCCGTGGCTTTGCAGTTGCGCAGGACGGAGCCCTTGCCCTTGCCTTGAGTCAGGCCGTCGAAGTGGATCGCCTGCTCTTCCGTGTCCATGGGACTGTTGAGGAACTCGAAGCCATCGATGATCACGTAGTCGTTGCGGACCAAGACCGTCGGACCCGGGCGGTCGTTCCTTGCGTCGATGATGGCGGCGAGGTGACCGTCCGCCGAGCGCAGCACGATGGGCGCCGTCGCGGTGCCGTCGTGGACGAAGCCGATCGTGGCCGTCTCGGCGTAGGTGCCGGCATGCACGAGGATGCAGTCGCCCGCTTGCGCCAGGGGCGTGGCCTTCGCAATCGTGCGCAGGGGCGTCGCGGCCATCCCGTCGTTCGTGTCGCTTCCCGTCGTCGCGACGTGGAGCTCGCGCCCGCACGCGTACGTGACGTTGGGACCCCTCATGCCGGCGGCGCCACCCATGCCGGCGGCGCCACTCATGCCGGCTACACCGCTCACGCCGGCCGCGCCGTTCGCGCCCGCCGTACCGGTCTTGCCGGCCGTGCCGGTCGTGCCCGCCCCGCCGCTCGTGCCAGCGCCTCCGCTCGCCCCCGCTGAGCCCGCGGTCGTCGCGCCGCCGCTCCCAGTCGCGTCGACGCCGCCCGCGCCGCGAGCGCTCGAGCACGCGGCGAGGGGCAAGAAGAGAAAGAGGGGGAGGGAGTGTTTCATCGCGAGGCCTGCCCGGTTGTCTGGATTTAGTGAGGCGCGATAGCGCCCACGTCGTGCGCGCCGGCGGCGCGCGCCGTGCCCGTGAAGTCGGTGGCGGCCGCGGCGATGCCCGCCTTCCCGCCCCCCAGCGCCGGTGAGCTGGCCATGGGCGTGGCCTTCGACCAGTCGTACACGAGCTTTTGCGCGATCGTCTGGTTGAACTCACTCGAATCCTGCAGGAGCGCGTCGCCCTGGACGCTGTGCGCGTCCCAGTTCGGGTGCGCGGTCTTCCAGGCCGCGAAGTTCAGCACGTCGGCCGGATCGTCCCACGTTCCGGGTCCGGAATAGACGTTGTAGTCGGTGTCGATGCCGCGGCCGTCTGCGTCGTCCGAGCGAACGAACCAATCGACCGATGCGGCCGTCGCGAAGATGTTGTTCTGGAGAATGCTGTTGGCGCTCTGATCGGCGCCCAGCGTCGGATCGAGCGCGTGCTTCCACACGAACGAGGGATGGCCGGGGACGACCTCGGTGCCGAGGACCCAGGTGTTGTTGGCGATCGTGCAGTTCTTGAGCCCGTGATGGTTCGGCGCCGAGGTCCCGTCGTCGTAGTCGACGAAGCCGAATTTGCCGCCGGCGATGATGTTGTTGACGACCGTGATGTTGGCGAGGTGAGCCTGGTGATCGTAGGCCGAATATGGCTCGTCACCCAGGTTGAGGTTGTCGG
>DASZFV010000169.1:0-8742 GCA_035939455.1 Polyangia bacterium | reverse complement strand
GACGAGATGTTCGGCGTCATCGAGGCCATCGGCGGCCTCGAGGCGCAGCGTGGCTTGCTCGGGATCATTTCCTCCGACAAGGAAGAGATCGTGCGCTACCGCGCCTTCGAGTCGGCGCTCACGGTCGGCAAGGCCGACGCGATCGAGCCCGCCCTCGAGGCCTTCCCCGCGGCGGTGCCATACAAGGAGGTCGACGTCGACGACCTTCTCGTGAAGCTCATCGAGAAGCTCGGGCTGCCGGCGCGGCCGGCGCTCGTCAAGACGCTGGGCTCGTCGGCGCCGCTCGCGCGCATGACGGCGGTCATGTCGCTCGAGCAGGTGGGGCGCGCGTCTGACGCGCCGGCCCTCGAAAAACTTGCGAGTGACTCGACGACGGTGAAGGGTTTTCCAGCGGGGGAGACGATCGGCAAGGAGGCGGTGCGGGTCGCGGAGGTCGTCAAGAAGAAGTCCTGATGGCTGCCAGCGGTCGAAAGAGTCCTCACCAGTTCCTCTGCAGCGACGCGCTGTGGAGCACGTGCCAGCGCATGGCCGAGGACCAGGAGAAGGGCGTCGACGATCTCATCTCGGACGCGCTCGTGGCCTACGCGCAGCTCGCGGGCTACCAGACCGGGATCTCGATCGACGACGACGACGGGCCGGCGACACCGCCGCCCACGCACGCGCCGGCGGGCGCCGCGGCCGGCCGTCCGTTGGCGCCGCCGCCGCCGCCGATGCCTCCCGCTGGCGGGCGCTTCGGGCGAGCCATCCCGGGCACGGGGGGCCTCGGCTCCATGGGCGCGCCACCGCCGCCGCCCGCGCACGGTCTCGGGGGCGACGGCACGCCGGGCGGCACGACGGCCCCGCCGCTCTATCTCGTGTTCGACAACCAGAAATATCGCATCGACAAAGATCAGTTCATCATCGGCCGCGGCTCGAAGTCCTCCGATCTCCCGATCAAGGACGGCAACATCTCGCGCAAGCACGCCGCCGTCATCCGTCGCAACGGGACGTACTTCATCAAGGATCTCGGCTCGACCAACGGCATCGACTTCAAGGGCATGCGCATCGACAACAAGCGCATCGACGAAGGTGATCTCTTCCACCTCTGTGACTACGAGCTCCGCTTCACCTACAAGCGGTGAGGATCGCCTGACGCGCGCTCGGAGCGCGCCGCTCGCGGGATCGGTCTCGCCTCTCGACGAGCCGCTGCTCGGACTGCGGGGCGCGGGTCCCGTGACGGCGCGCCGCCTCGCGGCGCACGGCCTCGAGACGGTGCGCGACCTCGTGTTGCGCGCGCCGCGCGGCTACGACGATCTGCGGCTCGAAACGCCGCTTGTGCGCGTTAGCGCCCTCGCCGACGGCACGACAGTGCTCGTGCGCGGCGCCGTGCGGCGCGTGCACGTCTTTCCACGCCGCCTGCTCGACGTCATCATCGAGGCGGGCGGCGTCACGTTGCGCGCGCGCTGGTTCCGGCCGCCGCCCGGCATGTCGAAGGGCTTCGTCAAGGGCGAGCAGGTCGCGCTCGCGGGCCCGCTGCGCACCGACGCGAAGGGCGTCCGCGAGCTCATGCACCCGACGAACGTCACCGTGGCGCTCGCCGCCGCCGGACAGGCGCGCGGGCTCGGGCTGCGGCCGCGCTATCCCGCGCTCGATGGCGTTGGGGCCCGCGTCCTCGAGCGGATCGTCGCAGCGGCGCGCGCGCGGCTCGACGTGGATGATGGCGCACGCGTGGAGACGCTCACGGCGGAGGCGTGCGCGCGACTCGACGTCCCCACGCTGCGCGAGGCCCTCCGGGCGCTGCACGCGCCGCCCGAGGACCTCGCCGACGAGGAGCTCGCGGCGCTCGCCCGCGGGAGCTCGCCGGCGCACCGTCGGCTCGCGCTCGAGGCGCTCGTGACGGTGCAGGTGGCGTTCTTGCTGCGGCGCGCCCGCGCCGGCGGCGACCTCGGGCCGTCCCCGCTCGCGGCCGCCGACGTGCCCGGCGCGCTCGCGCGCATCCGGGAGGTGCTGGCCTTCTCGCTCACGTCGGCCCAGGCGCGCGCCATCGACGAGATCGCGCGCGATCTGACCTCGGCGCGCCCCATGCAGCGGCTGCTCATCGGAGACGTCGGCAGCGGCAAGACGGCCGTGGCGTTCGCCGCTGCGGCGCTCGTCGCGAGCGCCGGCGGTCAGGCCCTCCTCATGGCGCCGACCGAGGTCCTCGTCGAGCAGCACGCCCGCACGCTCGGCCCGCTCGCGGCCCGCCTCGGTTTCCGGGTGGCGCAGCTCACGGCGGCCACGCCGGCGCGCGCGCGCGCGGCCGTCCTCGCCGACGTCGGCGCGGGCCGGGTCGCGCTCGTCGTCGGGACGCACGCCGTGGCCGCTCCCGCGCTCGCGTTTCGCGACCTACGCCTTGTCGTCGTCGACGAGCAGCACCGCTTCGGCGTGAGCCAGCGGGCGGCGGCGCGCCGGCGCGGCGCGGCCGCCGGATTGCCGCACCTGCTCGTGCTCTCGGCGACGCCCATCCCGCGTACGCTCGCGCTCGCGCGCCACGGCGATCTCGACGCCTCGATCCTCGACGAGCGTCCCGCGGGCCGCCGCGCGCCCGCCACAGTCGTCTGTCGCGGCGCCGACGAGAAACGCGCGGCCTACGAGCGCCTGCGCGAGGAGCTCGCGCGCGGCCACCAGGCGTTCGTCGTGTGCCACATCCGCGAGCGCGCGAGGCGCTCGGGCGCCGTCACGGCCATCGGTCACTTCGGCGAGCTTCGGCGGCGTCTCGCGCCCGCGCGCGTGGGTCTGCTGCACGGGGCGCTCGCGTCTCCCGAGAAGGAGAGGGTGCTGCGGGCCTTCGTCGCGGGCGCGCTCGACGTGCTCGTGGCGACGACGGTCGTCGAGCTCGGCCTCGACGTGCCGAACGCGACGCTCATGGTCGTCGAGGACGCAGACCGTTTCGGCCTCGCGCAGCTTCACCAGTTGCGGGGCCGCGTGGGCCGCGGGACGGTGCCGGGCCTCTGTCTCCTCTGCACGTCGGACGACGATGGGGCGGGCGAGGGGGCGATGAGGCTCGCCGCGCTCGCCGAGACGGCCGATGGCTTTCGGCTCGCCGAGGCCGATCTCGCCGCGCGAGGCCCGGGCGATCTCTTCGGCGCGCGGCAGACGGGGACGCCTTCCTTCGGGCCGGCGGCCCTCGCCGAGACCCTCGCGCTCGTCGAGCGCGCGCGCAGTGAGGCCGAGCGTACGCTGACGGCCGATCCGCGCCTCGCGCGGCCCGAGCACGCGGCGCTCGCCGCGGCGGTGCGCGCGCTCGAGGCGCGGCACCGGCTCTTCGAGGGGGAGGCCTCCTGATGTCTACGACACCGGCGCGGGCCGACCACGCCGCCCCCGGGGCGTTCACCGCGACCGCTTGGGACTGGATCATCGCCGGCGCGCTCGGGGGGGCCGGCGCCGGCGGGCTCGACGCCGGAACGGCGATCGCGAGGGGGATCGGCGGTCTTGGCGTCGCGCGGGCCGTCCACCTCCTCGTCCTCGCGGCGAGCGTGCTCGCGGCCGCCGGTGTCCTGGCTGGCGCGCTCGTCGCCGCGCTGGGCGTGGCGCTGCGCCTTCGGGGCGCCTCCGGGATTACGCTCGCCCGGAGCGAGGCCGGCCTCACGGCCTTGCTCGCGAGCCCGGCCGTTGTCTTTGTGGCCTTTGCGCTCTTCACGGGTCCCAAGGCGTCGCGCGTCCCCGCTCACACCGCGCTCTCGATCTGCTTGGCGCTCCTGGGCACGACCGCGATCTTCGCGCTCGTGCGTGTCTACGGAATCACCTTGATGGCTGCGCGCCTCACCAGGGCCGCGCGTCTCGCCGCTGCGCCCGCGTCCGGTGGAGCGCTCGCGCCCGCCACGGCCGTGGCGCTGTTCTTGGCGGCCATCGGGACGCACGCCGCGAACGTCACCGTGCTGCCGCGGCTCTACCCATGGTTCCACGCCTCGGCCGCCCTCGTGGCGTTCGTCCTCGCGTTGATGGCCGTGCGGCTCGTCGTCGCCCTCGCGCCGCGCGGGAGGTCCCGCCGCCGGCGCCTGGCGGGCGCTCTCGTCTTCGCGACGCTCGTGGGCGTCGCGTTCTCGCTCCACGCTCTCGCCGGCAGTCAGGTCCTCCGGTTCGCCGCCCACGAGCGCACCGCCATGACTTCGCTCGCGCTGCGCGCCGTGCCGACTTCGCTCCGCTCGCACACGGCAGCGGGGGCCGAACGACAGGTCGCCGAGATGGACCTGCCGCCCTTGCCCGACGGTCCGCGCCGCCCCGAGGCGGACGTCCTGCTCATCACGATCGACGCCCTGCGCGCCGACCACGTCGGCGCCTACGGTTACACGCGCGTGACGACGCCCCACATCGACCGTCTCGCCGCGGGGGGCGTGCGGTTCGCGCGCGCCTACAGCCAGGCGCCGCACACGTCGTTCTCCGTGGCGTCGATGCTCACGGGCAAGTATTTCCCTACGCTCGCGCGCCTGGCACCCGGCGAGATTCACGAGCCGATCGCCGCCGTGCTGCGCACCTACGGCTGGCGCACGGCGGCCTTCTACCCGCCCGCCGTCTTCTACGTCGACGCCGCGAAGACGAAGATGTATGCCGCGACGAACTTCAGCTTCGAGTACGTCAAGTTCGAGTACATCGACGCCCAACGCCGCGTCGATCAGGTGCTCGACTACTACGACACGGTCAAACCGCAGCGATCGTTCGTCTGGATCCATTTCTTCGAGCCCCACGAACCGTACGAGGCGCACGCGGGCTTCGCGTTCGGCGCCGGTGACATGGATCGCTACGACAGCGAGATCGCGTACACCGACGCCGCCGTGGGCCGGCTCGTCGCCGAGGCGCGCACGCGTCGCCCCGGCACGATTGTCGTCGTCGCGGCCGACCACGGCGAAGAGTTCGACGAGCACGGCGGGCGCTACCACGGCTCGACGCTGTACGAAGAGCAACTCCACGTGCCGCTCATCGTGTCGGTTCCGGGCGTCGCGCCCGGCGTCGTCTCCGATCAGGTGGAGCTCATCGACGTCACGCCGACGGTGCTCAACCTGCTCGACATCCCGGTCCCGGCACGCATGCGCGGGACCGACCTCGGCCCCTGGCTCGCGACGCCGCCGGCGCCCGCGGCGCGCCTGCCGCCCGCCTTCGCAGAGGTCGAGGATCGCCGCATGGTCGTCTGGCGCGACGAGAAGCTCATCTGCGACCTGCACTGGGGGTTCTGCGCCTACTATGATCTCGCGAACGATCCGCGCGAGACGCGCAACCTCGCCGAGGAAAAGCCCGAGCGCGCCGCCTTCATGCGCGCCTTGCTCGATCACTGGCTGGACGGCCACGTTCGGCTCGAGCCGCTCCTGGCGCGCGGCGCCTCGAACCCCGAGGGCGGCCCCGTGCCCAAGGCCATCGAGCGCGGACGCCTCGGCGACCTGCTGGCCGCTCCCGAACTCGGCGCGCTCATGATCAGCGGCGGCCCTCTCGCTCAGCGCCGAGAGGCGGCCCAGCTCCTCGTCGGGCTGCCGCCGCGGCGCGAGACGGCGGCGGCGCTGGCGCGCGCCGCCGCGGACGCCGATCCGATCATCGCCAACTGGGCGGCCGTGGGCGCCGTTCGCATCGGAGACGTCGGCGCGCGCGCGCGCGTCAGGTCGCTCGTCGGCGCGGACGGGCCCGTCGCGGCGCCCGATCTTCGCGTGCGTGCCGCGCTCGCGCTCGCGGGCGTGGGCGACCCGAGCGGGGTCCCGGTCCTCGCGGACGCGCTCGATCACTGCGAGGACGTGTTGTTGTGCCGGCTCATCATCTTGAGCCTCGGCCAGCTTCGCGACGCGCGCGCCGTTCCGGCCCTGCTCGCGCACCTGCCCGAGGTCCAGAACCGACGCGAGATGGTGGACGCGCTCGGCGAAATCGGCGACGTCGCGGCGCGCGACGCGCTCGTCGAGCGGCTCAAGCGCGACGAGTACGTCCCCGTCCGGGTGCGCGCTGCCGTCGCTTTGGCGCGCATAGGGGACGCCGCCGCAGTCGTTGCCCTCGAGCACGCCGCGCGGCACGACACAGAGCCGACGGTCGTCGCCGCCGCGCGCGAAGCCACGGCCACGATCGAAGCGCGGCAGCGGCATCCCTGAGAAATGTCCGCCGAGGAGCGAGGTGGGTCACCTGCAGCCGACTTCGACGACCGGCCTTGGACCCCGACTACTTTTTGATGACTCTCCGCGGACCCGAACTCTGCACCGGAGCGGGTGCGGGGCGGCCGGAGCCCGGCGCGGCCGTGCTCGGGTTCGCGTGAGCCGACATCGGCTGGCCCGCGGCCCCGGCGCCCGGATGGGCGCCGCTCATTTGCCCGGCCATTCCATTGCCCCCGGGAGGCGGCCCGCGAAAGCCACCCCAATTGGGCGCGGGCGTGGGGCGCGCGCCCATGCCGGGCGATGGAGCGGGTGCGGGGCGCGCGCCCGCGTTGCCGGGAAACGGCGCTGACTGCCCGGGGGACGTCGTCGCGTGCCACCCGCCAGCAGGCGCTCCCGGATTCGGGTTTCCATGGGCGCCGGGCCACGCGTTTGCGCTGTCCGGTTGGCCGCCCGACGGTTGGCCGCCGAATCCGCTCGGTGGTGGCGCCGCCGTCCCGGGCCGCGCGTTCCAGCCGTTCGACGGAGGCGTCCCGGGCGTGCCGCCTCGCCAGTTTCCATTCGGCGGCGGATTGTTCGCGGTTGGAGCCGTCGCGGGCGCGGACCCACGCCAGCCCCCGCTCGGCTGCAGCCCGGAGGAGGTCGGCGCAGTGGCCGTTCCCCGCCAGGCCGGCGAAGGTGCGACGCCGCCGCCGCCGGGAGCAGCCCCGCGCCAGGCGGCGCCGGTCCTCGCCGGTGGCGTTGCGCGCCACCCGCCCGGGGGCGCGGCCGTCGGCGTTCCTCGCCATGCCGGCTGCGGCTCGCTGCGATAGTGGTAGTCGCGATAGCCGTTCGAGCCCTGCCAATAGCCTCGGTAATAGACGGGGCGGCCGCCCTCGTACACGTAGCGCGGCCCGATGAAGAGGAAGCCGGGCCGGTCCGGTTGCCAGTAGCCGTTCGACCAGGCCCAGTCGTAGCCGTTCCAGTCCCAATAGCCGTCGGCCCACAGGTACCCGTAGCCGGGCGCGGGGGGCCGGTACTCGGCGACGGGCGGCGGCGGCGCGGCCGTCGGATAGACGGTGGCGTCGAGCTCGACGGCCGGTGCCGCCGCGGGCGGCGGGGCGTACGCGGGCGGCGGAGCGTAGTTCGGATCGTTCGAGTAATAGACGGGCGCCGGCGCCGCGCGAACCACGCACCCGGCCGCGAGGGCCGACATGGGCACGACGACGGAGAGGAACAGCGACGGGACGAGCCCAGAGGAGCGGGGCGAGGGGCGCATGGGGGTTCTCCTTCAGTCGTTTGGACGATCCACGGTACCCACCAATTCAATTGACCGCAAGGATGCCCAACCGCGCGCCGCGCCTCGACTTGACCGGGGCGGGGGACACGACTAAACAACGCCAGACGATGGAGACCGTCTTTTCCGGGATCCAGCCCACGGGCGAGCTGCACCTCGGCAACTACCTCGGCGCCATCCGCACGTGGGTCGAGCTGCAGCAGACGTATCGCTGCTTCTATTGCATCGTCGACTACCACGCCATCACGCAGCCGTACGTGCCGGGCGAGATGGCGATCCGCGCCCGCGAGATGGCCATCGACGTTCTCGCCTGCGGCGTCGACCCGGGCCGCGCGACGCTGTTTCTGCAGTCGGCGGTGCCGGAGCACACGGAGCTGGCCTGGGCGCTCTCGTCGGTGACGCCGTTCGGTGAGCTCGGCCGCATGACGCAGTTCAAGGACAAGTCCGAGCATCACCCCGACAACATCAACGCCGGGCTCTTCACGTACCCCGTGTTGCAGACAGCGGACATCCTGCTCTACGGCGCGACGCGCGTGCCCGTGGGCGAGGACCAGCGGCAACACCTCGAGCTCGCGCGCGAGATCGTGCGGCGCTGGAACGCCCGGTTCGGCGAGACCTTCGTCGAGCCACAGCCGCTCTTCTCGACGACGCCGAAGATCCTTGGCCTCGACGGCCACGCCAAGATGTCGAAGAGCCTCAGCAACACCATCAGTCTGCGCGAGGACGAAAAGGCGATCTGGGATAAGCTACGCACGGCGGCGACCGACCCGGCGCGCGTCAAGCGCACCGACCCGGGCACGCCCGAGAAGTGCAACGTCTACACGCTGCACAAGTTCTTCTCTCCGCCCCCCGTGCAGCAGTCCGTGCACGAGGGCTGCACGACGGCCGGCATCGGTTGCATCGACTGCAAGAAGCTCTTGCTCGAGGGACTCAAGGCCGACCTGGCGCGCATCCGGGCGCGCGCCGACGAGCTGCGGGCGCGGCCGGGGCACGTCGACGAGATCCTCGCGGCGGGCGCGTCGCGGGCGCGGGCCGTCGCGCGGGAGACGATGGCGCGCGTGCGCGACCGCCTGGGCCTCGCGGCGGCGGCGCCGTGAGCGCGGGGCGCGTCGCGCTCCTCGCGGCGTTCGTCGGCCTGGCGACTCACGCCGCGGGGTGCTCGAGCCGCGACGACGGATCGAGCCCGGAGGCCGCCGTGCAGTCGCTCATCGCAGCCGCGCGCGCGGGTGACCGCCTCGCCGTGTACCAGCGCTTCGGTCCGCGCACGCGCGCCCGCATCGACGATCTGCTGTCTTCGGCGCGTCGCACGGGCGCGACGCGCATCCTCCGACCCGAGGATCTCGTGACCGTCGGCTGGGTACCGCCCGCCTGGGAGGCGGCCGGCACGCG
>DASZFV010000168.1:0-7291 GCA_035939455.1 Polyangia bacterium | reverse complement strand
GCACGCGCTCGTCGTCACGGGGCGCTCGGGCGCGCGCGCCGGCTTCCTCACGGCGGCCCTGGAGGCCGCCGGCGTTCGCTGTACGACCTTCGCGGTGGCGGGCGAGCCGACGGTGGACGTCGCGCGCGCGGGCATCGCGGTCGCGCGGGAGGCCGCCTGCGACCTCGTCATCGCCCTCGGCGGCGGCAGCGCCCTCGACGCCGGCAAGGCCGTCGCGGCGCTGCTGGGCAACGGCGGCGACCCGCTCGACTACCTGGAGGTGATCGGCCGGGGCCAGCCGCTCACGCGCCCGTCGCTGCCGGCGGTCGCCATCCCGACGACGGCGGGCACGGGCGCCGAGGTCACGAAGAACGCAGTGCTGGCGTCGCCCGCGCACGGCGTGAAGGCCAGCCTGCGCAGCCCCCTCATGTTGCCGCGTGTGGCGCTCGTCGACCCGGACCTGCTGCACGGCCTGCCCGCCGCCGTCGTCGCGTCGAGCGGCCTCGACGCGCTCTCGCAGCTCATCGAGCCTCTCGTCTCGAGCCGCGCGACGCCCGCCACCGACGAGCTCGCGCGTGAAGGCATCCGCCTCTCGTCGCGCGCGCTCCGCCGCGCACACGCGGCCGCGCGCGCGGGCGCCGACGCCGCGCCCGCCGATCGAGAGGCGCTCGCGCTCGCGAGCCTCTACGGCGGCCTCTGCCTCTCGCGCGCCGGCCTGGGCGCCGTGCACGGCTTCGCAGCGCCGCTCGGCGGCATGTTCTCTGCGCCCCACGGCGCTGTATGCGCGGCGCTGCTGACCGCCGTCTTGCGCGTCAACGCCCGCGCCCTCGCCGAGCGCGCCCCCGAGGCGCCCATCCTCGCGCGCCTCCGCGAGGTTTCGGCGCTCGTCACCGACCGCCCGGGCGCGACGATCGATGACGGGGTCGCGTGGATCGCGGACCTCTGCGCCGCGCTCGAGATCCCCGGGCTCGCGCACCACGGCCTCACGGCCGAGCAAATCCCCGCGCTCGTCTCCAAGGCCCGCGCCGCGAGCAGCATGAAGGGCAACCCCATCGCCCTCACGGACGCCGAGCTCACCGAGATCGCGACTGCGTCTCTCTAGCGAGCCGGCTCGACCTTGACGTCGGTCTTCACCGACTGCGCGATGAAGCACCCGCGGTGCGCCGCCTCGTGAAGCGCGTGCTCCTCCTCGGGCGTGGGCTCCTTGTCGCCCGCGTACATGATCCTCGGCCGCAGCACGACGGTGCTGATCCAGGGCACGCCCGCCTCGTTCTTGCTCGTCGTGCCCACGGCCTCGTCGTCGTAGCTCGAGACGACGAAACCCTTGCGGTTCGCCGCATAGAGGAACGTCAGCATGTGGCAGCTCGACAGTGAGGCCACGAACGCCTCCTCGGGGTCGACGTAGGTCGGGTTGGACATGGGCGTCGGCACCACCGAGGGCGACGACGACGCCGACACGGCCGTGCCGCCGTCGAACGTCCAGGTGTGCTCGCGCGAGTAACGTCCCTTGGCGAAGTCGCCCTCGCCCGCCTTCCACTTGATGGTGGCTCTGTGCTCCGACATGACGAGCTAAGCTTACGCCATGAGCCCGGACGCGCCAGGAGACGCCCCCGCGCCGGCGCCGCTCACGTTCATCGCGGCCGCGAGCCGAAACGGCGTCATGGGCAAGGACGGCAAGCTCCCTTGGGATCTGCCCGAGGACCGCGCCTTCTTCCGTCGGAGCACCATGGGCCACGCCGTCATCATGGGCAGGCGAACCTGGGACGAGCGCGGCGCGCCCCTCGACGGGCGGCGCAACATCGTCGTTTCACGCTCGGGCCAGGTCAGCGGCTCGGGCCGCGAGGTCGTGTCGACCATCGAGGACGCGATCGCCCTCGCGCGCGCCACCGATCCCGACCCGTTCGTCCTCGGCGGCGCCGAGATCTTCCGCCTCGCGCTGCCCTACGCGACGCGCATCCTGCTCACCGAGATCGACTTCGACGTCGACGGCGACACCTTCTTCCCACCGTTCGACCGCGCCCAATGGCGCGCCACCGCGCGCCGCCGCGGAGATCGCGCGGACTACGTCACGTACGAACGGACAGAAAGCGTCGAAGGACCTCAAGTGCGCCGACCTCAAACGAGCTAAACCATTGGTCAGCCGCTCGCTTTGGCGAACGACTTCATCTGCTCGGCCAACGCCTGGCAGCCCTCGAGCGGCATGGCGTTGTAGATCGACGCGCGGATGCCGCCCACGGTGCGGTAGCCCTTGAGCGCGACGAGGCCCTTGCCCGCTGCCTCCTTGACGAGCTTGTCCGTGAGCTCCTCGCTGGGCAGCCGGAACGTCACGTTCATGTGGCTGCGCGCCGCCTTGTCGGCCAGCGTGCCCGTGTAGAAGCCGCCCGAGCCGTCGATGGCATCGTAGAGGATCTGCGCCTTCTGCGCGTTCACCTTCTCGAGCGCGGCCAGGCCGCCCTGGCGCTCCATCCAGCGGAAGTTCTCGAGCACCATGTAGATGCCGAAGGTGGGCGGCGTGTTGAGGCAGCTCTTCGCCTCGGCGTGCGCCTTGAAGCTCAGGATCTTCGAAACGTTCTTGGGGATGCGATCGTAGAGGTCCTTGCGGATGATCGCGAGCACGGTGCCCGAGGCCCCCAGGTTCTTTTGCGCGCCCGCGTAGATCATGGCCGTGCGCGCCACGGGGTGCGGCCGCGACATCATCTCCGAGCTGGCGTCGACGATGAGGTTCGCGTGCTGGGGCCACTCGGCGAGGCGGTGGCCGTGCACGGTTTCGTTCGAGCAGACGTGCAGGTAGGCGGCGCTCGGGTCGGCCGTCCAGCCTGTGGGCGGGCGGTCGAACTGCGTCGCCTCGCTCGTGGCGATGACGCGCAGCTTGTCGCCCGCGATGGGCTTCGCCATGTCGACGGCCTTCTTCGACCACTCACCGCCCACGACGTAGTCCGCCGGCCCCGACAGGAAGTTCATGGGGATGGTCGCGAAGAGCTGGGTCGCGCCACCCTGCAGGAAGAGGATGTCGTGCGTGTCGGGCACGACGAGCAGCTTCTTGACGAGCGCGATGGCCTCGTCGAGCACGCCGTCGAATTCCTTGCCGCGGTGGCTGACCTCGGCGATGCCGAAGCCTTTGCCCTGGTAATCGAGGAGAGCCTTGGCCGAGGCCTCGAGAACCTCGAGCGGCAACATGGCAGGACCGGCTGAGAAGTTGAACACGCGTTTGCTCATGGCGGCCGAGAGTTTCCACCAAGGCGCGCGCGCTGCCAACTCCGAAATGGAGGGGCGGCTGACGGCAGCGTCCGTCGCGGCCGACCGGCGAGCGATATGCGATGCTCGCGGCCATCAACCATCCGACTGCTGGGCGCTTGCTTGGGCGTCTGGCCGTTGGCGGTGCCCTCCGGATGCGGCGGCTACGACGGAACCTGCGGAAACGCGGTGGCATGCGGCTACTTGGCATGCGGCTACTTGAAGACGGCCGAGGTCTTCGCGACGACCTCGCCCTTGTCGTTCACGAGCTGGAGCAGGTAGGCCTTCCCGCGCTCGAGACCCTGGCGTTCGGTGATTGAGATCTCGCCCGTGAGTACGGGACTGTCGACGTCGACAATGGGAACGGTGCTCTCGGCAGCCTGCCGGCGATCCTGCTCGCCGCTGACATACCGCAGCTTGAGGCCAAGGTTGCCGGTCTTCTTGAGAAACGCCGCGTAATGAAAGCGCCAGGTCTGCCCGTCGTCGGTCGGCAGTCCGACGACCTCCGTGAGCTGGGCGGCCTTGAGCTTAGCGATCGTCTCCTTGTCGCTCGCGCCCGCGGCGACGGCGTCACGCGTGAGGACGACCTTGCCTCGAAAAGCGGCGACGACGGCCTCCGAGACCTTGGGCGCGGCGGCGGCGGCCGAGGCGAGGAGAACGACGGCTACGGACAAGGGGGCGAACCGGCCGCGGCGTGACATGGTGACCTCCGTGCGACGCGTGGGGCGCGAGGTACCGGCCGTTTCTACTGCGTGAACCCGGGTACGGGCAAATCGAGCCGCGATGACGGCCGCGGTCGGCTACGCTAGCGCCGCCCATGATCGCCACGAGCAACCTCGCCAAGGAATACGGCGCGCGCGTCCTGTTCGAGCACGTGTCGCTGCAGCTCAACCCCGGCTCGCGGTACGGCCTCGTGGGCGCCAACGGGTCGGGGAAGACGACGTTCCTGCGCGTCCTCGCGGGCGACGAGGAGGCGTCGGCGGGCTCTTTCACGATCGCCAAGGGCGCTCGCATGGGCGTGCTGCGCCAGGACCGGTTCCTCGACGACGGGGAGATCATCCTCGACCTCGCGATGCGCGGCGACGCGATCGTGTGGAGCGCGCTGGCCGAACAGGCGCGCATGGTCGAGGCGGGGGGCGTGGGCGCGGGGCACGTCGACGCCGCGCGCATGGCGGACCTCGAGGACGTCATCGCGGCGCACGACGGCTACACGCTGGAGGCGCGCGCGAGCGAGGTGCTCGAGGGTCTGGCCATCCCGACGCGCCTGCACCGCGCGCCACTGTCGACGCTGTCGGGCGGGTTCAAGCTGCGCGTGCTGCTCGCGCAGGTGCTCGTGGGCGGCGTCGACGTGCTGCTCCTCGACGAGCCGACCAACCACCTGGACATCCTCACGATCCGCTGGCTCGAGAAGTTCCTGGCGGGCTACGCCGGGTGCGCCGTCATCATCTCGCACGACCAGCGCTTCCTCGACAACGTCTCGAGCCACACGCTCGACGTCGACTACCGCACGATCACTCTCTATGCGGGCGGCTACTCGCGCGCCATCGTGGAGAAAACGGCGGCGCGCGAGCGCGCCGAGGTGAGCCTGGCGCGCGCCGAGGACGAGATCGCGCGCAAGCGCGCCTGGGTCGGGCGCTTCGGCGCCAAGAACACCAAGGCCACGCAGGCGCAGAGCCGCGTCAAGCAGATCGAAAAGATCGAGGCCGACCTCGAGGACCTGGCCGAGACGTCCCGGCGCACCCCGGTATTCCGCGTCGTGCCGGAGCGGCCGAGCGGCAAGGAGGTGCTGGAGATCGGCGGCGTCGCGAAGGCGTACGGCGAGAAGGTCGTACTCAAGAACGTGTCGCTCGTCGTGCGCCGCCACGAGCGCGTCGCCATCATCGGACCCAACGGATTGGGCAAATCGACGCTCATCCGGATCGCCGTGGGGCGGACCGAGGCCGACGCCGGCAAGGTCAAGTGGGGCCATGAGGCGAAGGTCGGCTACTTCCCGCAGGACCACCGCGAGGTGCTCGAGGACTCCGACGCGACGCCGCTCGGGCTGATCGAGGCGGAGACGCCCGCCGAGGGCCCGACGTTCTGGCGGAGCGAGCTCGGCCGCGTGCTGTTCTCGGGCCCTGATGTCGGCAAGCGCGTCGGCTTGTTGTCGGGAGGCGAGGCCGCGCGGCTCATCTTCGCGCTCATCGCGGTGCAGAAGCCGAACGTGCTCGTGCTCGACGAGCCGACCAACCACCTGGACCTCGAAGCGATCCACGCGCTGGTCGCGGCCCTGAAGGCCTTCAGCGGAACGGTGGTGTTCGTCTCGCACGACCGCGCCTTCGTGAGCGCGCTCGCAACGCGCGTCGTCGAGGTGACGGCCGACGGGTTGCGCGACTTCGCGGGGACGTACGGGGAGTATTTGGCGAAGCTGGGCGACGACCACCTGGATGGCGACGCCGTGGTGTTGAGGGCCAAAGCGTCGGAGCAGAAGAGCGCGGTTGAACCGAAAACCAGTGGATCGTGGGAGGAACAGAAGAAGCGAAGGAACCGCGTCACGCAGCTCCCAAAGCTGCGCGACAAGGTGCTCGCGGAGATCGCGGCGGCCGAGGCGCGCAAGGGGGAGATCGCCGCGATCTACGCCGATGCGGGGTTCTTTCAACGCGCGGGGCGCGACGAGATCGATGCGCTCGTGGCGGAGAATGATGCGCTCGGTCCGAAGATCGAAGGATTGCTGGGAGAATGGGAAGCCATCGAGCTCGAAATCGAGCGTGAGGTCGGGTAAGCGGCGATGGCGCCCAACGCCGCTCCGGCCCCCCGCTGACGGGCGCCCTCGTTCGGCGTCAGACTTCTCGCTCCTGCGTGACCGTATGTCGCCTGCCGATCAGGATGGCGCGCCGAACGTAGTCCGCGAGCGCCAGCAGGCCCAGGACGAACGCGAGCGTCGCCAGTCGCCAGGCCACGGCGGCGTCGAGCAGGATGGCGCTCACGGCGGCGAATTGTACGACCGTCGCGCCCTTGCCGAGGAGGCTCGCGCGGAAGTCATAGCGCAGCCAGCGGCGCAGCGTCGTGCTCGTGCGGTAGACCAGCGCCATCGGCAACTGCAAGAGCTCGCGCGTCACGACGAGCGCGAGCAGCGACAGCGGGGCGCGGCGCTCGACGTACAGCGCCGCCAACACCGACCCCACGAAGAGCTTGTCGCAGATCGGATCGAGCCAGGAGCCCATGCCCGCCGGCGGCGTGCCCCGGCGGCGCGCCACCCAGCCGTCGAGGACGTCGGAGACGGCGGCCGCGGCGAGCACGCCGAAGGACAGCTCGGCGCGTTCCGGTCCCTGCGCGAGCGTGACCCAGAACAGCCCGCCGAGCGGGAGGCGGACGAGGCTGAGCGCGTTGGGGAGCGTCAGCAAACGATCGTTTGGGGCGAGCGACATCGGCGGCGCGCCAGCGTACCATCAGCGGCACAAAGCATGACGCGCGCAGAGCTCAGCGATGACGGCCCCGCGCTGGGCGGTGACGAGATCGTGCGCGGAATCGTGGCCGGCGGTGTCGCGCGCATCATTGCCGTCACGGCGACGGACGTCGCGCGCGAGGCCGTCCGACGCCACGGCGCGGCGGGCGCGGCCGCCGTCGCCCTCGCGCGCGGCGCGACGGCGGGCCTGCTCCTCGCGACCCTCACGAAGGACGAGGAGCGCGTCACGCTGCAGCTGCTCGGGGACGGACCGCTCGGCGGCCTCACTGTCTACGCGACGGCCGCGGGAACGGCGCGCGCCTACGTCAAGAACGTCGCGGCGGGACCCGCCGCGCCCGCGGACCGGCCGCGCCTCGCGCCCGCGCTCGGGACAACGGGGATCGTCAGCGTGCTGCGCGACGTGGGCCTCCGCGAGAGCTTCCGCGGGCAGACGCCGATCGCGACCGGCGAGATCGACGAGGACTGCGAGCGCTACCTCACGACCAGCGAGCAGATCGAGAGCGCGCTGCGCTGCGAGACGGTGCTCGCCGCCGACGGCGCCCTGACGGCGGTGGCGGGCATTCTCGTGCAAGCCTTGCCGGGCGGTCGTGGCGCCGCCGTCGTGGCCGCCGCGCGGGCGGCGCTCGTCGGGGG
>DASZFV010000167.1:0-4786 GCA_035939455.1 Polyangia bacterium | reverse complement strand
CAAATATTGACGAACTGACGGGGCGCGGTTCGCTGCCGCTCGCGCCTCGGCTCCTGCACGCCCTGCCACCACCCCGCTCGCTGCGCGCGAGGCCTCGGCCGGTCCCCCTCGCGCAGCTCGGCTAAGCCGAACTGCGCTCGTCTCATCCTTCCGAGCCTCTCAGTCCGGTACCGGCGCGAGGAGCCACACGGGGCCGCCCTCGGTGCGCGCGAAGTGCGTGAGCGCGAGGTCGGGGAGGGCGATGCGCGCGGGCTCGAGCCGTGCGCGCTCCGGGGCGGTGGCGGTGTCGAAGGAGAGCGGCGCCCCGTCGAGCGCCTCGTACCAGATCTCGCGGCGGTCGTCCGAGACGCGCAGCACGCGCTGCACGTGGGGACCTCCCGCCGCGGCCCGGCGGCGGACGTCGGCGAGGGCCGCGTCGTCGAGGGGTAGGGTGCGCAGCTCGACGAGGACCCGGCGCGCCGTGCGCGGGTCGCGCCTCGTGAGGAGGCGCCCGCCCGCCGTGAATCCGAGCTCGCGGACGTCGTCGGCGACCGCGGCGTCTTCGAGCGCCACGGCGGGTGCCGGCGTGGCCGCGACCACGGACGCCGCGGCCTTCGTCGGCCAGGCCGCGATCGCGGCCGCCATCTCGGCGGCCGACCCGAAGCGGTCTTGGGGCGCCTTCGCGAGGGCGCGCGCGAGCACGTCATCGTGCGCGCGAGTGAGCTCCGGTCGCAGCGACGGGGCGGCGGGAGGGGCCTCGCCGAGGTGCTGGGCGACGAGGTCCGGCCCCAGGAAGGGTGGCCGGCCAGTCAGCGCCTGGAACAGCGTGACCCCGAGCGCGTAGAGGTCGGCGGCGACGCCGATGGCGCCGCCCGTGATCTGCTCGGGCGCCATATATGCCACCGTGCCGAAGAATCCGCCCGTCTGGGTCTGGCCGAAGTCCGCGAGGTGCGCGGCGCCGAAGTCGCCAAGCTTGGCGTTGCCGGCGGCGTCGTAAAAGACGTTGGCCGGCTTGACGTCGCGGTGAACGATGCCGCGCTCGTGGGCCGCGCCCAGCGCCGCGAGCAGGTCGAGCGCGAGGCGGCGCGCGTGGGCCACCGACAGCGGACCCTCGGCGCCGACGCGTTCGGCGAGCGTCCCGCCCGGCATGAGCTCGAAGACGAAGAGGCCCAGCGCGGGATCGGTGTCGTGCAGCGCGACGATGTTCGGGTGGCGGAGGCGCCCCGCGGCCTCGGCCTCGCGCGCGTAACGGAGGTAGGCCTGGCGCTCTCGCCCGGAGGCGGCCGCGCCGACCGTCAAGAGCTTGAGGGCGACTGGTTGGCCGAGGAGCGTATCGTCGGCGAGGTAGACGCGTCCCGTGGCGCCTACGCCGAGCAGCTTGCCGATGCGGAAGCGGCGCGCGCCGTTGGCGCTTCGCGGCGCGCGGCTCGTGGCGGCGAGCTCGGCCTCCTCGAGCGCGACGAACTGGTCGGGCGACGCCGGCAGCGACGGCGTGTCCCGCCGCAGGCGCGCGAGGACCTCGGCCGCGGCGCCCCGAAGGCCGAGCGCGAGCAGGGGCGCGCAGAGCGCGCGCAGCGCCGCCGTCCGCGTCGCCTCGTGGCGCGCCGCCGCTTGCAGCAGGCGCGCCGCCTCCTCGGGACGGCCGAGGCGCGCCAGCAGCCGGCCGAGAGCGAGGCGCGCCGCCGCGACCTCGGTCTCGGCGCCCTGCGCGATGAGGCGCTCGTAGAGCAGCCCCGCCTCGCGCAGCTGACCGCCGGCCTCGCGCGCGCGGGCCTCGTCGAGGGGCGCGCCAGCCCGGCGATACAGGTCTGCCGCGCGTGGCCACTCGAGGGCGCGCTCGAAGATCCGCGCGCCCTCGAACGGGCGGCCGCGGCTCGCGAAGGCCTCGCCGACGGCACGCAGCGCGTCGGGCGCCTCGGCGCCGATCGTCGCGGCGATCTCGAGGGCGCGCGCGGGGAGGTTGGCATCGAGGGCGAGCCGCACCGCCAGGGCCGGGTCGCCGAGACGCTCTGCGAGGGGCAGCGCGTCGGCGAAGCGCCAGACCCGCTCATAAAGCTGCACGGCGCGCGCGAGATCACCGCGCTCGACGCAGACGCGCGCCGCCTCGACATAGGCCCCGTGGGCGACGAGGTACTCGATGACGTCGCCGTCGTTCGATGATAGAGACATCCCCGGTCAAGCAAACCATGATTCTCGGCGTTCTGGGAGGCAGCGGACTGTACGAGCTCGAAGGCTTCGAGGACGTGCGCGAGCACGGGGTCTCGACGCCGTTCGGCGATCCGTCCGGCCCCATCGTCGCGGGCCGCCTGGGTGACGCGCGCCTGCTCTTCCTTCCGCGCCACGGCCGCGGACACCGCTTCTTGCCGTCGGAGATCAACTATCGGGCGAACGTTCACGCGCTCAAGCAGCTCGGCGCCGAGCGCGTGCTCTCGATCTCGGCCGTCGGCTCGCTCAGGGGAGGCGTCGCGCCCGGCGACGTCGTGCTCGTCGACCAGTTCATCGACCGCACGTACGGCCGCGCCACGAGCTTCTTCGGCGACGGCGTCGTCGGTCACGTCAGCTTCGCCGAGCCCGTGTGCGCCGAGCTCGTGGCCGCCGCCGCGGGCGCCGCGCGCGCCGCGGGCTTCACCGAGGCGCCGCGCGGCGCCCGCGACGATGACGCTCGCGACCGCGAGCCGGGCGCCGCCGCTCGGCGCGGGCCGCTCCTCTACCGGGGCGGTACGTACGTCTGCATGGAGGGGCCGCAGTTCTCGACGCGCGCCGAATCGCGTCTGCACCGCTCGTGGGGCGCCGACACGATCGGCATGACGGCCGTCACCGAGGCCAAGCTCTGCCGCGAGGCGGAGCTGTGCTTCGCGGTGCTCGCGCTCGTGACCGACTTCGACAGCTGGCACGACGACGAGGCGCCGGTCACGGCCGACGCCGTCGTCGCGACCTTGCTCGCCAACGTCGCGCGCGCGCGCGACGTCATTCGCCGCATGCTCCCGACCCTCGCCGACGCCGGAGCCCGCACGTGCGCTTGCGGTCAAGCCGCCGCGCACGCCATCATGACCGCGCCCGAAGCCATTCCCGCGTCCACGCGCGAGCGGCTGCGGGCACTCTACGGGAGGTATCTGTGAAGAGCTCAGTTGCAGGCCAGTCGAAGTCGTCGCTGCTCGTCGTCGGTTCGGTGGGGCTCGACACGGTCGAGACGCGCGCCGGCAAGCGCAGCGAGGTCTTGGGCGGCGCCGCCTCCTACTTCTCGGTGGCGGCCTCGTTCCTCGCGCCCGTGCGGCTCACGGCGGTCGTGGGCACGGATTTTCCCACCGAGCACACGCGGCTGCTCGAGGGGCGCAACGTCGACCTGGCGGGCCTCGAGCGCGTCCCGGGCCGCACGTTCCGCTGGTCGGGCGTGTACGCGCCGGACTTCTCGACCCGCACGACGCTCGACACGCAGCTCAACGTCTTCCAGGACTTCCAGCCGAAGCTGCCGTCGGCCTGGGCGGGCTCGGAGTACGTCTTCCTCGCGAACATCGATCCGGTCCTCCAGCTCGCGGTGCTCGAGCAGTCGAGCAAGCCTAAGTTCGTGGCGTGCGACACCATGAACTTCTGGATCTCGGGCAAGCGCGACGCGCTCGTGCGTTTGCTCGAGCGCGTCGACATGTTGCTCCTCAACGACGAGGAGGCGCGTCAGCTCTCGGGCGAGGCCAACCTCCCGGCGGCGGCGCGCGCGATCCGCAAGCTCGGGCCGGGCGCCGTCGTCATCAAGCGCGGCGACGCGGGCGCGCTGCTCTTCCACGAGGCCGGCGTGTTCGCGGCGCCCGCCTTCCCCATCGAGAACGTCGTCGATCCGACGGGCGCGGGCGATTCGTTCGGCGGCGGCTTCATGGGCTGGCTCACGCACGAGGGCGATACGAGCCCCGCGACGATCCGCACGGCCATGATCATGGGCTCGGTCCTCGCCTCCTTCTCGGTCGAGGACTTCAGCCTCGATCGTTTCAAGAGCCTCGATCTCGGCCAGATTCGCGAGCGCTTCCAGGCCTTCGCCGATCTCGTCCACTTCGAGAAGATCAAGCTCTGACGGCCATGGTCACCTCGCGCGTCATTCGCGCCGAAACCGCGGAGGCGATGGAGGCGCTCGGCGAGCGGCTCGGCCGTGCCCTGGGGCCGGGCGACGTCGTGTCGCTCGCGGGGCCGCTCGGCGCGGGGAAGACTACGTTCGTGCAGGGCCTGGCGCGCGGCGCGGGCGTGCCTCCCGAGCGCCACGTCGCGAGCCCGACCTTCGCGCTCGTCAACGAGCACCCGGGCCGGGTGCCCCTCGTCCACGCCGACCTCTATCGAATTACTCATGCCGCCGAGTTGCTCGAGCTCGGCCTTGACGACGCCTTCGACCGCGCGGCGGTCGCCATCGAGTGGCTCGACCGCTTCCCCGATGCGGCGCCCGCCGACCGCATCGAGCTCACGATCGCGATCGAGCCCGACGGCGCGCGCCTCGTCTCCCTCGCGGGCAGGGGGCCGCGCGGCGCCGCGCTCGTGCGCGCGCTCGCCGCCGACGCCCCGTAGGGCGCGTCACTGCACGGGCGTGGGCGTTCCCGAGGAGTCGGGGCGCTTTTTCTTCGGGCGGCGCGCACCGTCCGTCGCGCCGTTCGAAGACGTCTCGTCGGGGTCCGGCGCGGGCAACTCGCCGACGGCGGGCACGGTCGCCACCGTCGCGACGGGCGGGGCCGCGAGCGGCGGGGCGGGCGCGTCGATCTTCTCGCTCTCGCCGCGATGGAGAGTACGCGGCGGCAGTCGGTGCAGGGCGCCGGCCCCCTCATTGGCCGTCACG
>DASZFV010000166.1:0-4530 GCA_035939455.1 Polyangia bacterium | reverse complement strand
CGACCGCGCGCCTCGAGCGCCGGTTCATCGTGCGCGCCCTCGAGCGGGTCAAGGGCAACCGCTCCGCGGCCGCCCGCCTCCTCGGCATCGGGCGCCCCCTCCTCTACGCCAAGCTCGAGGAGCACGGCCTCGGCGCGCGCCACGCCGCGACCGAGGGGAGTGACGACGACGGCGGAGCGTCCTAGGGCACGACGCCATGTGGATCGTCCGACTCGCCCTGCGCCGCCCCTACACGGTGGCCGTTATGTGCCTGCTCATCCTCGTCATGGGGATCCTGTCGGTGAGCCGCATGGTCGTCGACATCTTCCCGGCCATCGACATCCCCGTCGTGGCCGTCATCTGGAACTATCCCGGCTTGCCGGCGCAGGACATGGAGCGCCGCGTGGTGCTCATCAGCGAGCGCGCCTACTCGACGACGGTCAACGGAATCGAGCGCATCGAGTCGCAGTCGATCCCCGGCATCGGCATGCTCAAGATCTATTTCCAGCCGGGCGCAGACATCGGGGCGGCCATCGCGCAGATCACCTCGGTCTCGACGACGATCCTCCGCATCACGCCGCCCGGCATGCAGCCGCCCAACGTCATCCAGTTCAACGCCTCGAACGTGCCCGTGGCGCAGCTCACGGCCAGCAGCGAGACGATGCCTGAGGAGAAGATCTTCGACTACGGGTTGAACTTCATCCGCGTGCGGCTGTTCACTATCCCGGGCCTGTCGTGCCCCGCGCCCTACGGCGGCAAGCAGCGTCAGATCAACGTCGACATCGACACCCGCGCGCTCGCGGCGCGCGGCCTCACGCCCACGGACGTCGTCAACGCGCTCCAGGCCTCGAACGTCATCCTGCCGGCCGGCGACGCGCGCATCGGCGACCGGCAGTACAACGTGCTGCTCAACTCGAGCCCGCCCAGCGTCGAGGACTTCGCGACGATCCCCGTCAAGGCAGTGAACGGCGCCATGGTGCTCCTGGGCGACGTCGCGCACGTCGTCGACGCCTACGCCGATCAGTTCAACGTCGTGCGCGTGGGCGGCAAGCGCGCGACGTACCTCGCGATCCTCAAGCACGCCGACGCGTCGACGCTGGCCGTCGTCGACGCCGTGCGCGACATCCTTCCGGCGATCAAGGCCTCGGCGCCCGAGGGGCTCGAGCTCAAGATCGACTTCGACCAGTCCGTCTTCGTGCGCGGCGCCATCGGGGGCGTCGTGCGCGAAGCCGTCATCTCGTCGATCCTCGTGTCGCTCATGGTGGGCGCGTTCCTGGGCAGCTGGCGCAGCATGGTGATCGTCTGCACGTCGATCCCGCTCGCGATCTTCTCGGCGGTCGTGGGCCTCAAGCTCACGGGCAACACGATCAACATCATGACGCTCGGCGGGCTCGCCCTCGCTATCGGGATGCTCGTCGACGACGCCACCGTCGAGGTCGAGAACATCCACAGGAACCGCAGCCTCGGCAAGCCGCTCACGCGCGCGATCCTCGACGGCGCGCAGCAGATCGCCGTGCCCGCCATCGTCGCGACGCTCGCGATCTGCATCGTCTTCTTCCCGGTCGTGCTGCTCTTCGGGCCGGCGCGGTTCCTGTTCACGTCGCTCGCGCTCAGCGTCGTGCTCGCGATGCTGGCGTCGTACTTGCTCTCGCGCACGCTCGTGCCCTCGCTCGCGCGGTTGCTCATGGCCGGCGAGCACCACGCCGGCGCTCCGGACCGCGAGGCGCGGAGCCTTCCCCGTCGGGTCTCCTCGTGGTCGCGCCTCGCGCGGCGCTTCAACGCGCGGCGCGACCTGGCGTTCGAGCGCTTCCAGGCCCTCTACGCCGGCCTCCTCGCGACGGTGCTGGCCCACCGCCGCTTCGCGCTCGGCATCGGCGCCTGCGTCTCCATCGCGAGCCTGGGCTTGCTCTTCGTCGTCGGTACCGACTTCTTCCCCTCGGTCGACGCCGGGCTCATGAAGCTGCACTTCCGCGCGCCGCCCGGCACGCGCATCGAGACGACTGAGCGGATCATCGGCGATGTCGAGGCAAAGATTCACGAGCTCATTCCGGCCGGCGAGATCGACGCGCTCAACGACATGTTGGGCCTGCCGATCTCGTACAACCTCGCCTTCATCCAGACCGACAACGTCGGCCCCATGGACGCCGAGATCCTCATCGCGCTCAAGCCCGGCCACCACGCGACGGCCGGCTACATGCGGCGCATCCGCGCCATGATCACGCGCGATTTCCCCGGCTCGACGGCCTACTTTCAACCCGCCGACATCGTGAGCCAGGTGCTGAACTTCGGCCTGGCCTCCCCCATCGACGTCCAGGTGGAGTTTCCCGACCTCGTGAAGGCCTACGAGGTCGCGCGCAAGCTCCGCGACATGATCGCGACCGTGCCGGGGACGGCCGACGCGCACATCGTTCAGGTCCTCGACTACCCGTCGCTCAACATCGCCGTGGACCGCCAGCGCGCCGCGCAGGTGGGCGTGAGCGAGCGCGACGTCGCGAACAACCTGCTCATCTCGCTGTCCTCGAGCGGCCTCGTGTCGCCGTCTTACTTCCTCAACCCCAGGAACAACGTCAACTACGTCGTGGCCGTGAAGTCGCCGCTGCCCCAGCTCGCCTCGGTAGGCAGCGTGATGGCGACGCCCCTGTCGCCGCCGGGCGGCGCGGGTCCCGCCCCGGCCGCGACGCCCACGGACGGCATCCCCGACGCGCCCACGCAGACGCTCAGCAGTGTCGCCGACATCCGCCCGGGCGTCACGCCCGTCGAGATCAACCACTATACAGTCCAGCGCGTCCTCGACATCGGCGCCAACGTCGAGGGCCGCGATCTCGGCGCGGTGAGCTCGGACATCGAGGCCAAGATCCGCGCGCTCGGCCCGTTGCCCAAGGCCATGAAGATCACCGTGCGCGGGCAGAATCAGGTCATGGAGAGCTCGTTCCGCAGCCTCGGCCTCGGTCTCATCCTCGCGGCGCTGCTCGTCTACTGTCTGATGGTCGTCCTGTTCCAGTCGTGGCTCGATCCGTTCATCATCATGGTCGCGGTCCCGGGCGCGCTCGTCGGCATTCTCTGGATGCTGGCGGCCACGCACACGACGCTGAACGTCGAGTCGCTCATGGGCGCCATCATGGCGGTGGGCATCGCCGTCTCGAACTCGATCCTCCTCGTGAGCTTTGCCAATGATCTGCGCGTCGAGAACGAGGACATCTCGCCGCTCGAGGCCGCCCTCGAGGCGGGGCGCACGCGCCTGCGACCCGTCCTCATGACGGCCCTCGCCATGGTCATAGGCATGATCCCCATGGCCCTGGGCCTCGGAGAGGCGGGCGAGCAGAACGCCCCGCTCGGCCGCGCGGTCATCGGGGGTCTCCTCATGGCCACGTTCGTCACTCTCTTCATGGTCCCCGTGGTCTACGCCATCTTGCGACGCAAGCTGCCCACCAAGCATCTCATCGACAAGAAGTTCCTCGCCGAGGAACACGAGGGCGCTCCGCAGGCCACGACTTAGAGGAGAATCGCTTCAGAATGTCGACCGGCGCCTCACCAGATTTACGACCGACGGCCGCGGAGGCCGAGCCGCCGCGGGGGAGACGTGGCGTCATCTACTTCGCGGGCGGCGTCATGGTGGCAGCCACGGTGCTGGGCGTCGTCGGTCTGGGCACGCGCCGCGCCTCGCAAGCGCGCGCGGAGGCGGGCGCCCGCGTCGAGGCGGCGAGCCACGGCGTGCGCGTCCGCGTCTCCAAGGCGGTGACGTCTCGGTCCGTCCGCGAGCTCGTGCTGCAGGGCGAGGCGCGCGCGTTCGCCGCGGTCACGCTGTACGCGAAGGTCAGCGGTTATCTCAAGAACCTCAGGGTCGACAAGGGCGACCACGTCAAGGCCAACGAGGTCCTCGCGACGATCGAGGCGCCCGAG
Source organism: Polyangia bacterium (assembly GCA_035939455.1). Taxonomy (GTDB): domain Bacteria; phylum Myxococcota_A; class Polyangia; order Fen-1088; family Fen-1088; genus DASZFV01. Next base: position 651 of record DASZFV010000166.1, on the reverse strand, counting down.
CTCGACAAGCAGATTCAATCGGCCTCCGCGGACGCAAAGAACAAGCGCGTCAACGCCAAGCGCTTCGAAGCGCTCGCGCCGTCGAACATGGTGTCGGCTCAGGAGGTCGAGGCCGCGCAGACGGGGGCGGCGGTCGCCGAGGCCAACCAGGCGGCGTGGTCGACGCAGGGGGGATACCGCGTGTTGCGCGCGCCGTTCGCGGGCGTCGTGACGGCGCGCTTCGCCGACCCGGGCGCCCTCATTCAGAGCGCGACGGCCGGCCAGAGCGGGGCGCTGCCCGTCGTGAGCATCGCGAACGCGGATCGGCTGCGCGTTTACGTGTACCTCGATCAATCGTCGGCGCCGTTCGTCCACCTGGGCGACGTCGCGGAGGTGCGCGTGCCGGAGCGCGCCGGCTTCGTGCGAAGGGCCACGGTCACGAGGGCCGCGGGGGAGCTCGCGCCGAAGACCAGGACGATGCTCACGGAGATCGACGTCGACAACCAGGACGCCGCGATCCTCCCCGGCAGCTTCGTCAACGTGACCCTCGAGCTCAAGGTCCCGGCGCTCGTCCAGGTCCCAGTCGAGGCGCTCGTCATCAAGGGCGACAAGACGTTCGTCGCCGTCGTCGACGCGGAAAAGCGGATCCACTACCGCCCCGTCGCGGTCGCC
>DASZFV010000165.1:0-2256 GCA_035939455.1 Polyangia bacterium | reverse complement strand
GCCCCGAGATGCCGCCCATGACGTAGGCGTTCATGTCGTCGACCTCGCCGAGCACGACGTGGCCGCGCTCGGCCGACTGCTGCGTGGCGGCCACGGAGCGCTCGGCCAGCAGGTGCGCGCGCGCGTCCGGGTCCGAGAGGTTGACGAAGCCCGCGGTCGAGAGGCCGAGGGGCCGGAAGATGTCGCGCTCGGCGAGCGCGTCGAGGCGCAGCTCGGTGATGCGCTCGAGCAGCCAGCCGAGCAGGATGAATCCGAGGTCCGAATAGACCGAGAGCGTGCCGGGCTTGTAGTCGAGCGGCTCGCGCGCCGCCGCGAGCGAGATGGCCCAGCGCTCCGACGCGGCGTTCGCCGCCTTCTGCCAGTAGGGCCGGTAAGCGGGGAGACCCGCGCTGTGCGAGAGGAGATGCCGAACGGTCACGGCCGCGCGCTCGTCGCCTTCGAACTCGGGGAGCCGCTGACCGACCGGCTCGTCCAGCGCGAGGGCGCCGCGCTCGACCTGCTTCATGACGAGCACGCTCGTGACGATGGCCTTCGTGAGCGACGCCACGTCGTACACGGTGTCGGGGAACGTCGGCAACTTTCGCGGCACGAGCTGCCGCCACCCGAAGGCTTCGTGGAACTGGACGCGCCCGCCGCTCGCGACGAGCAGCACGAACCCGGGCACGACCTCGTTCGCGGCGGCGTCCTGGCACAGGCGCCGCACGGGTTCGAAGCGCAGCTTCATGCGGCGGAACTATAGACGCGCCGGCGCTCAAAAGGGTGAGGCCTGTCGGGTGGTCCACAGGCCCCCGATGGACCGGGGGGCCCCTTCCGGTTTAGCCTAGGGTCGGGCCCAGATGAAATTCGGCCAGTACGAGCTCCGCGAGCTGATCGCCGTGGGCGGAATGGCCGAGGTGTACAAGGGCCGTGTCGTCGGAGCCGAAGGCTTCGAAAAGCACGTCGCGATCAAGCGCATCCTACCCGACCTCGCCGAGGACGAGCGTTTCGTGAAGATGCTGCTGACCGAGGCGCGCATCCATTCGGCCCTCTCGCACCGGAACATCGTCCAGATCCACGACCTCGGCATCTCGGAGGACGGCGAGTACTTCATCGTCCTCGAGTACGTCGAGGGCTACGACCTGCGCATGGTGCTCGATCAGCTCACGGAGCAGGGACGGATCCTCCCCGAGGCGCTCTCGCTCCACATCGCCTCCGAGCTGGCCCAGGGGCTGCACTTCGCGCACGAGCAACGCGGCGCCGACCGTCAACCGCTCGGCCTCGTGCACCGGGACGTGTCGCCCTCGAACGTGCTCATCTCGATGTCGGGCGAGATCAAGCTGTCGGACTTCGGGCTCGCGAAGCGTCGTCACGATCGCTCGGTCGTCGGCAGCCTCAAGGGCAACCTCGCCTACATGTCACCCGAGCAGGCGCGGCAGTCGAGGCTCGATCGCCGCACGGACGTGTTCTCCCTCGGCGCCGTGCTCTTCGAGATGCTGACGGGTAAGCGCCTGCGCGAGATCCGCGACGAGATCGCGGCCTGGAACCATGTCGCGTCGGGACAGGTGCCGTTGCTGCGCGCCGTGCGCCCCGACCTGTCCGAGCCCCTCGAGCGGCTGCTCGCGCGGGCGCTCGCGCCCGAGCCCGAGGGACGCTTCGCCGACGCCGCGATCTTCGGCTCCGCCATCCGCGGCGTCCTCTCGAGCCTCAAGACGCCCGTGGGCGCGACCGATCTCCAGCACCTCCTGTCGACGCTGCAGCCGGCGCGCCGGCCGCGCGCCCTCGTGCCGGAGCGCTCGAAGGTCATCCGCCTCGGCCCCGAGGCGCAGGCACTTGGAGAGGCCATCGCGGCGCCACTGACGCCGCTGCCGGCCTCTGCGCCGGGAATGACGTCCTCCGCGCCGCGCCCCCCCGGGGGCATCACGTACCTCGCCGACGTCGACGTGGAGGTCGACGTTCACGCCAACACGGCGGCCCCTGGAAATGGCGTGCGCGACAGCGACGTGGTGACACCTCAGCCCGTCGAGCCGCTGGCACCCGTGCGCGGAACGCCGCGCGCGCCCGTGCCCACGATGCGCGCCGATCGCATGACGCCGCCGCGCTCCCTCCAGACGTCTTACGTTGATCGGGCGCCTGCGCGGCTGCACTCGGCCGCGAGCGCGGCCGCCGTGCCCATCGCGTCGTCGACGTGGGGCGGCGCGGCCGCGGCCGCGGCGATGCCCGTTGCCGTCGACGGTCGGCCAGCGACCGGCGAGCACTTCCCGACGATCCGGTCGAGCT
>DASZFV010000164.1:0-3835 GCA_035939455.1 Polyangia bacterium | reverse complement strand
GAGGTACACCTTTCTTTTTAGAACCGCCCCGGCCTTGGCCGCGCCCGAACATGCGACGGGGCTGTCGGTGTTGCTCAATCTGGCGTGGCAGCCGTGGCGCCTTCCGCTCGCGCCCTACGTCGAGGCTGGCGCGTACGGCGGGTTCGGCTGGGACCCGATCGCCCGAGGGCCGCGCTGGGCTGGCTCGCCGCGCGCGAGCGCGGGCGTGCTGCTCTTCGGTGGCGTGCGTCTCGGCAGCGGGGGGGCCTTGCCCTTCGAAGCGCCTGCGTCGCCTCAACGGCACGCCGGGGTTCGTCTCGGGTACACGCGGTGGTTCTACACGGGCGATCGCGGAGGAAGCGGCGGTGTCGAGCTCTCCCTCGAGGTTGGCTTCGGGCGATAGCCAAGGTTCACTTTACGAGCGCGCCGTCCTTCGCGACGACGAGGAACGTCACGGGTCCGTCGTTGACGAGCTCGACGTCCATGTCGGCGCCGAAGCGACCGGTCGCGACGGGCAGGCTGGCCGCGCGCAGACCCTCGGCGATGCGCAAGTAGAGGGCCTCGGCGCGCGCGGGCTGCTCGGCGGGCTCGAAGCTCGGGCGGTTGCCCTTCGAGAGCGACGCGCACAGCGTGAACTGACTGACGACCAGGCAGCCGCCGCCCATCTCTGCGAGCGTCAGATCCATGGGCGTCTTGCCGGGGAAGATGCGGAGCGCCGCGATCTTCCGCGCTGTAACGTCGGCATCGGCCTCGCCGTCGCCCTTCTCGACGCCGATGAGCAACATCACGCCGCGCGCGATGGCGCCGACGACGACGCCATCGACGCTCACCTGGGCGCGCGTCACGCGCTGGACAACGGTCTTCACGGCGCGGCCCCGAACGCGAACGGCAGGACGGCGCGCGACGCGGCCTCGACCTCGGCGAGCACGGCGGAGGTCGCGCCGAGGAGCGCCGCCTTGCCGGCCTCGATATGCGCGCGCGCCTCGTCGTCGAGCTCGGCCGGCAGCTCGTCCTCGTCGACCACGTCGAGCCGGCCGTCGGGCGTCGCGAGGACGTCGACGGTCAAGTCGCGCCAATCGAGCCGCTCGGCCCTCCAGCTCGTGCCGTCGGCGAGGTTGAAGTAGTACCCGAGCGTCGTCTGGTCGCTGCGCAGCCAGTGGTAGACGTTGTACGGCCGGTCGGTCCAGAAGTGGCCAACGCTCACGGTGCCCGCCGGCAGATCGACGCCGTGGACGCGCATGGCGCCTGGCGCGATCCACAGGACGGCCAGGTGCGTGGTCGAGCGCGCGAGGACCCGGCACTCGAAGCGCGTCTCGACGCCGGCGAGCGTTCGCTTCACCTCGACGATCGTGGGCAGGTCCGGCGTGGTCACGGGTGCACTCGAACATACCTGAACTCATTCGGTTGGCGCTGAAGACGGCGGAGGGTATGGTCGGCGCCTCGGAGATGAAAGCGACCGCTCCGCACGAGCCTCGTGGCTCCTTCGCTCTCGCGCTCGTGCTCGCCGCGCTGCCCGGCGCTGATTGCAGGCCCAGTCCCTGCGATATCCCCAAGTGCCGGATGGCGAATCACGAAGCGCCGGCGAGCGCGGCCAGTCCGCCCGTGGAGCTTGCTGCGCTCGCGCGGAGCTACTGGGACGAGCGCCTCGCCGCCGATCCGCTCGAGGCCACGGAGATCGGCGATCGCCGCTTCGACGACCGCCTGCCCGACATGAGCCCCGAGGGCCTCGCCGCCAATCGAGTGCGCCTCGGGCGCCTGAGGGAGCGGGTAGCCGCGATCCCAGCGCAGGCGCTGTCTCCGGGCGATCGGGTGACGCTCGCGCTTCTCGCGGGCGAGCTCGACGCCGATCTCGCGCGCGCGTCGTGCGAGCTCGAAGACTGGGCCGTCGACGCGCGCGAGGGCCCGCAGGTCGTGTTCCTGCGCCTGCCCGAGCTCCAGCCCGTGCGCACCGTCGCAGAAGGGCAAGCGCTCGCGACGCGTTGGTGGAAGATCGGCGCCGCCATCGATCAGGAGACGACGAACCTCCGCCGCGGCCTCGCCGAGGGCAGGGTGTCGACGAAGGCCGAGGTCGGGCGCGTGCTCGGCCAGCTGAACGAACTCCTCGCGAAGCCCGACGCCGCGTGGCCGCTGCGTGCGCCTGCGGCCGCGCCGCACGCCGACTGGTCGCCCGCGGAACGCGTGGCACTCGCGACGGCCGTCGACGGCGCGATCGCGCAGCGGATTCGACCCGCCTTCACGCGCTACCGCGACTTCCTGGCAGGACAGGTGCAGCTGCGCGCGCGCGACGACGCGCACGCCGGGATCGCCAACGTGCCGGGCGGCGCGGAGTGCTACGCGAAGCTCATCAAAGTCCACACGTCGCTCGAGCTGCCGGCCGAGGAGATCCACAAGATCGGCCTCGACGAGCTCGCGCGCGTCCACGCCGAGATGCGCGCGCTCGGCAAACAGGCGCTCGGCACCGACGCGCTGCCCGAGATTCGCCGCCGTCTGCTCGGCGACAAGTCGCTCATGTTCAAGACGCGCGACGAGATCGAGGCCTCGGCGCGCGCGACGCTCGCGCGCGCGCAGGCGGCCGAGCCGCGGTTCCTCGGGCGCCTGCCCAGGACCCGCTGTGACGTCAAGCGCATCGAGTCGTTCGAGGAGAAAGACAGCCCCATCGCCTACTACCGACCGGCCGCCATCGACGGCAGCCGCCCGGGCGCCTACTACGTAAATACCTATGCACCCGAGACGCGGCCGCGCTACGAGGTCGAGGCGCTGGCCTTCCACGAGTCGATCCCTGGCCACCACATCCAGATCGCCCTCGCCCAGGAGCTCACGGGGCTGCCCGAGTTCCGCAAGCACCTCGGCGTCACGGCGTTCGTCGAAGGGTGGGGCCTCTACGCCGAGGGTCTAGCCGACGAGCTCGGCCTTTATTCGGGGCCGCTCGAGCGCCTCGGGCGCCTCAGCTTCTCGGCGTGGCGGGCCATCCGCCTCGTCGTCGACACGGGTGTGCACGCCGTCGGCTGGAGCCGCGCGCAGGCCATCGCCTTCATGGAGGACAACGCCGCGCTCTCTCGCGACAACATCGTCAACGAGGTGGACCGCTACATCGCCTGGCCTGGGCAGGCCCTTGCCTACAAGCTCGGCGAGCTCGAGATTCGCCGCCTGCGGGCCGACGCGCAGAAGCGCCTGGGCGGGGCCTTCGACCTGCGAGCCTTCCACGACGCGCTCCTCGGCTCGGGCGCGGTGAGCCTGCCGGTCCTGCGCGCGCAGATCGAGGCATGGGTGAGCCGCGTCGGCCCGGTCAACGCGGCTAGCGCAGGACGGCCAGCCGCACCTTGACCTGAGGACCGGCGGCCGGTTCGCGAGCGCCCGGGAGGGCGGACCTCTCGGCCGCGCGCTGGTCGGAGAGCGCGTGAACGATCTCGGCGGTCGCGCACACGAACGGATCGACGCCCGTGTAGCTGCCGGACGAGGTCAACGCCGCGCCGCGGTTGCGCGCGCAGTAGGCGCGGTGGTCGCACGGGACACACTTCGTGTAATCGGCCATCTTGAGGCCCCGGATCCGCTGAAAGACGGGCGAGCTCCGCCAAATCTCGGCGAACGGCTGCTCGCGGATGTTTCCCGCGGCCCACGGCACGGAGATGCACGGCTGGACGTCACCCGTCGCCGTGATGGCCACGTTGCCGCGCGCGCAGTTGCACGGAAAGCTCTCCTCGGTGGGCTCGAAGGCGTCGCGGTGGCCAAGGTCCCGCAGCGGACCGCGATAGAGCCGCTCGAGCGTCGAGCGGTCGATGCGCGTTTCGAGGCTGCCATTCGTTCCGTCGTGCCGCGAGGTGATCGTGAGGTCCATGAGGTAGTGCAAGCCCCGGTC
>DASZFV010000163.1:0-3649 GCA_035939455.1 Polyangia bacterium | reverse complement strand
GGGCCACGGCAAGCTCATCGGATCCCCCGTCCTCGACGCCTGCCGGCCCATTTAGGCGCCTCTAGTTCGACTGCTCGGCGGTCTTCTGGGCGAGCTGCTTGGGGGGGACGTCCAGCTTGAAGCCGTCGGAGAAGGTCACCGTGAGCGGGGCGAGCGTGGGGTTGTAGGCGACGTAACTGCGGGCGCCCTTTTTCTGGAACACGGCGGTGGTCGGCGCGTCCGCCGTGACCGTCGCCTCGACGCGCCCGAGCTCGGCGAGCGCGCGCACCCAGGCGTACGTGAGCGCGCGCGAGTCGCCGAACTCCGGCTCGAGGTAGGTGTCGAGGTCGAGCTCGGCGGCTGCCCTCTTCCCGTCGGCGAGCGCCTGGTACATGATCACGTAGTCGCGCCACGTGAAGACCTTGCCCCGCGTGCGCTTCATAATGGCGTCGTACTCGCGCTCGACGAGCGCGGGCCGGCGCCCGAGGTAGAGCGACCCGCCCTGGAACGGAAGGTAGTTGATGCCGTGGATCATGATGGGGTTCGAGTCCCACCAGGTGTCGTATTTGCCGCCCGCGCCCCACAGGATGCCCAGGCAGGGCGCTTCGAAGCCGTTGGGGAAGACGGCGCGGTCGGCGTCGAACCAGTATTGCTCGATGGCCTCGAGCGTGTTCGCGTAGAGGAAGATGCCCTCGTCGCGCAGCTCCTGGTTGCCCGTGGCGGCGCCCCACAGGATGAGCCCCGTCGAGAAGTTCATGTCCTCCGAGGAGGACTCCTCGTTGTTGCCGTCGTGGTACTGCGCGGGCCCGTTCGCCCACCCGTGGCCCGCGTAGGGGTCCATGTAGCGCAGGAACGGGAATTGGCGATCGTCGCGTTTCGGGTTGGCGGCGTCGCGCGCGAGGAGCTCGACGAACGGGGCCCAACGCTTGGCCCAGGCTGGGTCGAAGCGCGCGATGGCGGCCGCCGCCTGGAGGAAATAGCCGTAGTGAAAGTGATGGTCGTTGAGCGCGGCGTCCGAGTCGTAGCTCGCGGGGACGCCGATGACCGTGGCCCAGGTCTTGTCGTAGTAGAAGAGCTTGGGCGCCTGCCCGTCGAACCAGTCCTGCAGCTCGTTCTCGAGCGCGCGCAGCAGGAGGGCGTGGTCGTCCTCGTCGCCGATGGCGTCGGCGAGCTGCATCACCGTCGCGACGCGCCCGAGCGACTTGCCGACCCAGTAAGTGTCGCGCTCGGGTTTGGGCGACAAGCCCGGCGGGAACAGGTCGGGCGCCCACGCCACCTGGCGCACGTACGTCTCGAGCTGCGCGCGGTCGGCGCTCTCGACGACTGGCACGACGGGCAGCACGCCGCCGAAGGACAGCTTCGTCTCGAAGGCCGCGCCCGCGAAGACCTTCATGGCGCCGCGCGGGCTCGTGTACTCGTAGGGCAGGAGCTTGTCCGCCGTGTGCAGCCATTGGTGCCGGTAGAGCGCGAGGAGAGGCGCCGCCGAGAGGCCCTTGGCGCCGTCCTTGAGCGTCGTCTCGAGGGCAAAGCGCGTCGTGAGCTCGGCCTTCTTCTCGTCGTACGACCACGAGACGCGCGTGTCGGTCACGAAGGCGTAGGCGTGCTCGCGAAAGAGCTTGAGCGTCTCGGGCTTGCGGTCGGGCAGCACGGCCACCGAGAAGTAGTCCTTGCCGTCGAGGGTCGACGTCCAGGTGTCGCCCTTGCGCGTCCACGTCGCGCTCGTCGGCGCGAAGAACGCGTAGTGGTGGGCGCCGACGGTCACGCCCAGGGCGCCGCCGCCCTCCGACCATGGCCCGGCGCCGTCGCTCGTCGTGATCGTCACGGGCGCCTTGCCCTTGCGCTCGAAGTAGATGAAGGGCATGCCGTGACCGAAGGTCGCGCGCAGCCGGTTGCCGTCGCCGCGCCAGTCGGCCGTCACGGCCCAGTCCGAATAGCTCGCGACGCGCGTGTCGGGGGAGGCGAGACCGCGCAGGCCCACGACGAGGTCGCGCTCGTAGGGGAACATGTACTGCCGCCCCTTGACGACGGCCTTGTCCGAGTAGCCGACGGCCAATCCGTCGCCACGCGCCCGCAGCGTGAACGGGTGCGGGAACATCTCGTACGAGTGGGGCTCGTTGGCGTCGTACTGCCAGATGAGCGATGACCACCAGTCGTTCGACGTGGGCAGGCCCTTGAAGTCCTCCGTGACCTTGGGCTTGACCGGCTCGCGCTTGTCGTTGGCGCCCACGACGATCCCCGCGGGGCGCTCCGTCACGACGAAGCCCTTGCCGACCTTGCGCGCCGGGGCGGCGGGGGCAGGGGGAATGGGCCGCGGCGCGAGCCGGGCAGGCCCACAGGCCAAAAACCAAACTCCGATGAGGATGACGACGGGAAGCGTCATCGGGCGAAGTCGGGAAGACATCATTGGCGCGGAGAATGCGGGAAACGGGTCAACGGACCATTGCATGACGGCTAGCGCCGATGCAACGTCAGCCGGTATCCTTATCGTATCCTCCGCGCGAAACCGACCCCGACGCGGAGTCGAAGATCACGCGAAGAAAGGGCACCACGAACGATGAGACTGAGCGCGCACGCGGCAATGATGGGTCTCGCGACGGCGACGGTCGCGATGTTCTCGGGTTGTTCGACTCCGCCGACTGACACGGGCACGCCGGGGAGCGCGGGGAGCGCTTCGGGCGTGGCCGGCAGCACCTCGGGGACGGCGGGCGGGAGCGGCGGCGCGACGGGCGCCGCCGGTACGACGGGCGCCGCTGGCGCCACGGGAGCGGCGGGCGCGACGGGCGCCGCCGGTGCGGCAGGCGCGGCGGGCGCCAACGGCGCCGCAGGCGCGACGGGCGTGGCAGGCATGGCGGGCACGGCGGGCGCCACGGGAACGGCCGGCGCCACAGGCACCGCCGGCACCGGCGCCGCGGGCTGCCCGACGGGCGTCAAGGGTCACTGCAACGCCGACACGGGTGCAGTCGACAAATACCCGGGCTTTCACCTCGCGCTCGCCGAGGAGTTCGACCAGCCGGTCGATCTCGACAAGGATCCGATCTGGACCTGGTCGGACGGCGGCCCGCCCGAGGGCCAGGCGCGCTTCAACAAGAGCCAAATTACCTTCGCGAATGGTCAGATGATCATCACAGCGATCAAACAATCCGTTCCTCCGAGCACGTCCTACGCGGAGCCCGATCAGAACAAAACGACGGGCACAGCATCTGCGCGCAGCGTGCTGAGCGGTGAGTTCCGAACCAAGTACAACAATTATCGCTACGGTCGCTACGATGTGAAGTTCCAGGCGCCCGTCGAGAACGGCGGAACAGGACCCGACGGTAACTTCCTCTCGACCATGTTCACCTTCCGCACGCCGAAGTGGAAGCAGTGGCGCGAGCTCGACAACGAGCTCGAGGCGAACATCAAGAACAAGGTCGCCTACAATGTCGTCAACGCCGACAACGCCGGGGGCTACCCAGGAGGTGATTCGGGCAACTTGGCTCCTCCGGGGATAGCGACCTTCTCGATCCAGACCATGCACACGTACATCATCGAGTGGCTGCCAACGAAGGTCACCTGGTACGTCGACGGCCAAATGCTGCGCTCGAACAACAACACGGCCCCGGGAGTCCCGACGATCTCGGCGAAGATCATGATGAACCTGTGGGTCTTCGCCGGCGACGGTCCCGTCACC
>DASZFV010000162.1:0-3913 GCA_035939455.1 Polyangia bacterium | reverse complement strand
TCGCCCCCGCCGTGACACCGCGCGCGTGGTCATTCGCGGTGGCGGGGCCTGGCGGCCGATCGTCGTGGCGTTCGCGGCGATGCTCTTGCTCGTCGCGGGAGCCGTCCACCTCGCCGTCGTGCCGCTTGACGTTCTCGTCGTCTGGCGCAAGCCCGCCACGCTCACCATCACGACCGACCCGCAAGGCGCGACGGCCGAGCTCGACGGCACGATGCTGGCGGCGCGGACGCCGACCCAGACGACCGTGCGCCGCGATCGCTTCGACCACGTTCTCGAGCTCAGCGCTCCTGGCCATCGCCGGGTCCGGCAGACCCTTCGTTACGATGGCGCGGTCAGCCTCTCCGTGAGCGCCCGGCTCGAGAAGGACGCCGGACCAACCTTCGAGCCCCTCCTCCCAGCGACGACGCGCGCGCCCGATCGTCGGGCGGCCGACCTTGGCGCGGAGCCTCCCGGCGTGAGCGCGAACACAACGGCGCCGGTCGCGCCCGGCGCCAAACCCTCCAGGGCAACCAAGGTCGGCGCCCACGGGCAAAAAAAAGCCCGCGGCAAACGGGTCGCGAAGCGACGCTAGGGCGGCGCAGACAGACGCCGTGCGTCGGCGCCCGCTTTGCTTGCTCAGGGTACGTAGGGAGCGCAAAAGCTTGTCGTCGCGAGCGGGTTCGTCGCGAGCGCCATGCTGCCTTTCTCGCCCGTCTTGCGGCACTCGTAACCGCCCCGGCAGTCGCCGTTGCTCGAGCACACCTTGGCGCAATAGCGCTGCTCGTACGACTGCTTGACGCAATAGCCGGCGTCGAGGCAAATCTCGTCCGCGAGGCAGTCGTCGGTCCTCTTCATCGGGGGCGCGCAGTCGAGATCCTCGCACTGCGGATTGCACATCTTCGTGAGGTACGCCAACGGCGGGAACGTGCGGACGCACGTCGACCCGCTCGGACACGATGTCTCGTCGCAGCCGGCGATCGTGCAGTAGCCGCCCGGCTGCGAGAGGTCGCACGAGCGCGTGCCGGTGGGATCGCAGTCGACGCTGGTCATGCAGTTGTCGCCGATGTCGTGACTGCAGCCAGCCACGACGAGGGCCAGCCACAGGAACGCGCGCACGGTCCGATTCACGGGCGTGTTCATACCGTGAACGGCGGCGGTGTTCCAGCGCCGGCGCGCGCGCCGGTCGACGCGGCACACTTCTTGTACTCCTCGGCTTCGTAGGTTGTCCGCGCTCATGATCTCCTCGAATTCGACACGAACCTCGCTCTCGGAATCCCCTGCCGATCACGCGTTCGACGCGCACAGCTTCGTTCCCGTGTGGAACGGAATCTTGCGCGAGTTTCGAAACCACCTGACCGTGCTCGTCGCAGCCACGAGCGAGCTCGGCGCCGAGCTTCCGCCCGCGCTCGCGCTGCGGGTCGGCGACGCGGTTTGCGAGACGAAGCGCAACGTTCAGGGTTTGACCTCGCTGCTGGCCCTCCTGGATGCCTCGGTGCAAACCTTCGAGCCGCTTATCTGCTCACTCGGGGAGGTCGTCGATCGCGCCGTCGGGCTCGCCGCGCCGGCCGCGGGACGGCGCCTTTCGATCACGACGCACGTGCCGCGCGAGGTCGGGGTCAGGAACCGCGGCGCCGTGCTCGAGTGTCTGATGGCCGCGCTCATCGTCGATCTTGCTCGCGCGGACTCGGCTCGCGCGGATCTGGCACGCGCGACCGCCGCCCGGGGCGTGGAGTCGGCGCGATCTCCCCGCGTGCGCGTCGACGCCGAGCTCGGGCGCCGCGGGCTCGCCATCGAAATCGCGAGCGACGGCGCGCGTCCCGACGTCGGTTCGTGGCGGTTCCTCCTCGCGATGGATCTCGCGGCCAAGCTGGACGCGACGCTCGTCTCCCAACCCGAGGTCGCTGCGTACGTCGTTCAATTTGGCTGAAAGCTCTAAGCCGGGCCAGCCCGTCCCATCCCCCCCCAACGGAGCCGACAGGCTGGCCCGGCACTTTCTCTTCCCAAACCAACGCCACGACCGCGACGACGCGCGCCGAGGGCGTTCGCCTGCCCGGTTGTGAAACCGAAACCGTGCTCCTCGGTTTTTCAGCGTGGGAGCTGTGTTATCCTGACGCCATGCTCGAGCGCTCTCGCAGTCGCCTGCGCCCTCGGGGCGCTTGCGCGCGGCGCCGGTTTGGTCGTGCTGCGAGCAGGGCCGAGAACGCCACGGTCGCACCGCGCGTGGACCTTCGATGAGGGTCAAATTCTGGGGTGTGCGCGGGTCCCTCCCCGTGCCCGGACGGAAGACGGAGCGCTACGGGGGCAACACGTCGTGCGTCGAGGTCCGCTCGGACTCCGGGACGCGCGTCGTCGTCGACGCCGGAACGGGCATCCGCAAGCTCGGCAAGGAGTTGGCCGCCGAGGCCGAGGGCAACACCGAGGCCCATCTCCTCATCAGCCACACGCACTGGGACCACATCCAGGGATTGCCGTTCTTCTCGCCGCTCTACCAGAAGGGCAATCGCTTGTGCGTCTACGCGCGCAAGCGCGACGACCTGCACCTGCGCGCCGTCTTCGCCTCTCAGACGGATGACCCTTACTTCCCGATTCCCTTCGACGAGGCCAAGGCTGACATCGCTTTTCGTGAGCTCTCCGACGAGGACACCTTCGAGATCTCGGACGTCAAGGTCGCCTGCGCGCGTCTCAACCATCCGTACATCGCGACGGCGTATCGGCTCGCCGTGGACGGCGCGAGCGTCGTCTACGTCTCGGACACCGCGCCTTTTTCCGACATCTTGTTCGAGGACCAGTTCGTCGCGCAGCCGCCCGGCCCGGGCGCCGAGCTGTCCGCCGTCGACCTGAAGAAGCTCGCGCGCATGCGGGACGGCGTCGTCCGCCTGTGCGAAGGGGCCGACCTCGTGGTCTACGACACGATGTTCACGCCCGAGGACTACAAGCGCATTCCGCACTTCGGCCACTCGCGGCCGTCGGACGCGTTGCGCATCTGCCAGGAGGCGGGCGCGCGCCAGCTCGCGCTCTTTCACCACGCCCCTGAGCGCTCGGACGCCGAGGTGGACGCCATCCTGGCCGAGACCCAGGCGGCGGCGCGGCGCGACGGCATCAAGCTCGAGATCGTCGCCGCCTACGAGGGGCTCGACGTCTCGCTGGGGCGGCGCTGATGGAGCTGACGTTCTGGGGCGTGCGCGGCTCGATCCCCGCCCCGGGGCCGGGCACGGTTCGCTTCGGCGGCAACACGGCGTGCGTCTCGCTGCGCACGAGCGGTGGCAAGCTCGTCATCCTCGACTGCGGCACGGGCGCGCGCAACCTGGGCAACGCGCTCGTCGGTGGGCCCTTCGGCAAGGGCGGCGGCGAGGCGAGCATCCTACTTTCGCACGCCCACTGGGATCACATCCAGGGCTTCCCCTTCTTCGTGCCGCTCTACATCCAGGGCAACACGTTCCACATCCACGGCGGCGCGAAGAGCTCGCCCATGCTCGAGGGCATCCTCGAGGGGCAGATGGCGCCGCAGTACTTCCCCGTGCAGACGCTCAAGAACATGGGCGCGAGCATCGACATCGTCGCCATCTCGGAGGGCCAGCCGTTCGCCGTCGAGGGTTGCCGGGTCACGGCGCGCACCAACCCGCACGGCCGCTCGGGGGCGCTCGCGTTCCGCGTCGAGGATGCCGGCCGCGTGCTCGTCTACGCGAGCGACGCCGGGTACGATAAGACTGGCGCGCCCCAAGCTTCGATCGATCTCTACGCCAACGCGGACGTGCTCATCCACGACAGCACGTACACGCCGGAGGATCGCCAACGCTATCTCGACCGCGGTTTTTCATCCGTCGATGATGCCGTCGCCGCGGCCGTCGCCGGCAAGGTCAAGCGCCTCGTGCTCTTCCACTACGATCAGGACTACACCGACGCCGACGTCGACGCGCTCGTCGCGCGGGCGCGA
>DASZFV010000161.1:0-6378 GCA_035939455.1 Polyangia bacterium | reverse complement strand
TGGGACGAGCTGTCCACGAAGGGGACCGGCAAGGCCGCGGGCAGCGCGGCGAGCGAGGCCGTGAGCCTCGTTCGAGACGTCGAGGCCCTGCGGACGGTCGCGAGGGGCGACCCCGAAATGGAGGATCGCGTGGGAGACCTCCTGACGGCGGCCCGGCGCGCGGCGCGGCCCGTGAGCACGCACGGGCCCTACGCGCGGGAGACCGCGAAGGCGCAGGCGCTGTCCGACGAGGCGCGCGCGCTGCGGGCCCGCCTCGTGACGGCGACGAGCGCCATCGCGGAGCAGGCGCTGCTCGACCTCGACGCGCGGCTGCGCGAGATGCTGCGGCAGGCGCGCCTCACGCAGATCGACGCCGTCATCGGCAAGAAGAAGAAGCTCGAGATCGAGATCTCGAACCTGCGCGAGGGACGCTACCCACCCGACATGTTCGCGGCCCTCCAGCTCGAGGGCCTCATGGGCGACGACGAGGAGTACTGGCCCTTCGAGGGCGAGTACTGGTCGGATGAGTACGAGAACTACAAATAGGCTGGCCAGGGCGGCGTTCGTCGCCGTTTGCTCGATGACGAGCGCAGCGCCCGGGTCGGCGAGCGGCAAAGCCCCCCCGGGCAAGGGAACTTCGAGCGTGCCCGACCCGGCGGCAGCCGAGGCAGAGCACGTCATTCCACCGGCGTTGCAACGGGCGATCGACGAAAGGGAGGGCCAGGTCACGGCGGCACGGCGCGAGGCCATCCGACTCATCGAGGACTACCTGCGCGACAGCCCGCGCTCGCGCGAGCAGGCCGAGGCCCTCTACAAGCTCGCCGAGCTCTACTGGGAAGAGTCCAAGGCCGCGTACCTCGACAAGATGGGCATCTACCAGGCCGCCGTCAGCGCGTGCCACGAGGACCGCGCGCAGTGTCCGCACGTGCCGCGCCGTCCGCCCACGGTCGATCTGTCGCGCGCCCAGTCGGTCTATCAGCGCCTCATCACGGAGCACCCGCGCTTCCGCAAGATCGACACGGTGATCTACCTCTACGCGTTCTCGCTGCGCGACCAGGGCAAGACCGCCGAATCGGTGCGCTCATTCCAGACCATCCTCGACAAGTATCCGCGCTCGCGCTACGTGGCCGACGCCTGGATGGCCATCGCGGAATTTCGCTTCTACGAGCAGCAGAACTACCGGAGCTCGCTCGAGGCCTACGAGCACGTCCTGCAGCACCCGAAGTCGCAGCTCTACGACCTCGCGCTGTTCAAGACCGCCTGGTGCTACTGGAAGCTCGGGGACACGACGAGGTCGGCCATGCGCTTCAAGGACGTCCTCGATCTCGCCAAGAAGAAGGCCGGACGCAGCGAGACCGAGCAGAAGCGCGCCGCCGAGCTGCAGGGGCAGGCGCTCGACTACCTCGTCGAGCTGTTCACCGAGGACGACACGAAGAGCGCGCACGACGCCTTCGAGTTCCTCGCGCAGATCGGCGGGAAGGCCTATTCGGAGACGGTCCTCAAGCAGCTCGCCGATACGGTCTTCGATCAGACGCGTTACGAGCGCGCCGTCGAGGCCTACCAGCTCCTCATCGATCTCGATCCCCAGAGCCCCGACGCGCCCGACGACGCGGGCCGGATCGTCGAGGCTTACCAGCTCCTCGGCGACACGAAGGCCGCCGTCGCGGCGATGCGCAAGCTCGCCGGTGACTACGGCGCGAGGAGCGCCTGGGCCGCCGCCAACAAGGATCGCCCCAAGGCCGTCCAGCACGCGCGCGCCATGGCCGAGGAGCTCATCCGCACCCTCGCGAAGACGATGCACGCCGAGGCGCAGCAGAACGAGAAGACCACGCACGTCATCGACAAGGAGCGCTACGCGCGCGCCGCCGAGTCCTATGCCTTCTACCTGCAGAGCTTCCCGGACGCGGCCGACGCCGCCGAGCTCCGCTACCTGAGGGCCGACATCCTGTACTTCAAGCTCGGCCGCTACGAGGAGGCGGGCCGCGACTACCTGGCCGTCGGCAAGTCGCAGCCCGTCGGCAAGTACCACAAGGACGCGCTCCTGCAGGCCATGGGCGCCTTCGAGAAGGTGCGGCGCCCCTCCGGCGGCGCCGGCGGAAAGCGCACGATCACCGAGAGCGATCGCCTGTTCGGAGAGGCCGCCGACACCTACGCGACGCTCTTCCCCAAGGACAAGGAGATCGTCACCGTCGTCTTCAAGAACGGCCAGTTCTTCTTCGACTACGGCGACTACGACGAGGCCGTCAAACGCTTCGGTCTCATCGTCGAGAAGTACCCCGACGATCCGAACGCCGGCCCCGCGGGCGACCGCATCCTCGAGGCGCTCAACAAGGCCAAGGACTACGAGAACATCGAGTCCTGGGCGCGGCGCCTGAAGAAGACCAGGGCGTTCGCGGCGCGCGATGAGCAGGACCGCCTCGACAAGCTCGTCGTGGGCGCCGTCATGAAGTCGGCGGAGAGGTACGCGGACGACGGCCAGTACGAGAAGGCCGCCTCGTTCTACCTGCGCGTCGCGCAGGAATATCCGCAGTCGGCGCAGGCGCCCAAGGCGCTCAACAACGCGGGCGCCGTCTTCGAAAAGGCCAAAAAGCAGGAGGACGCCGTCTCGGCCTACAAGGACCTCGCGCAGAAATACCCCGCGGCGGGCGAGGCGCCCGAGGCGCTGTTCACGGCCGCGCGCATCGAGGAGAACATCGCCTACTACGACAAGGCCGCGGCGCTCTACGAGCAGCTCGCCCAGCGGTACCCGCAGGACCCACACGCCGCGGACGCGCTGCGCAGCGCGGGCGTCCTGCGCGAGAGCCTCGGCCAGCACGATCGCGCCATCAAGCACTTCGACGAGTACGCCAAGCGCTTCCGCGACAAGCCCGACGCCAAGGACGTCGCCTTTCAGGTGGCCGTCGTGCGCGAGGATCAAAAGGACTGGCGGGCCGCCGCGCAGAGCTTCGCCGCCTACGCGAAGGCCTACCCGAGCGACGGGCGCAACGTCGAGGCGCTGGCGCGCGAGGCCGACGCCGACCTCAAGGCCGGCAACGACGGCGCCGCCAAGGACGTCGCCGGCAAGGCCCTCGCCGCCTACAAGGGCGAGGGGCACAAGCGCGCCAAGGATCGGGACGGCGTTCGTGGCGAGGACGCGGCCTACTACGCCGCACAGGCGCGTTACATCCAGGGCGAGCTCGTCTATCGGGACTACGAGCGCCTCAAGATCGCGGGCAAGCCCAAGCAGCTCGCCAAGGTGCTCGAAGAGAAGGCCAAGCGCCTCGACGAGGCCAAGGGCGTCTACCTCGACGTCGTGACCTACCAGTCGCCCGAGTGGGCGACGGCGGCGCTGCTGCGCATCGGTCAGGGCTACGAGGCGTACGCCAAGGCCATGCGCAGCTCCCCCGTGCCGAGGGACCTCAACGAAGAGGAGAAGCAGGTCTACCGCGACGAGCTCGAGAAGGTGGTCGTCGTCATCGAGGACAAGGCCATCGACGCGTACAAGTCCGGCTACGCGCGCGCGCTTCAGATCGGCGTCTACAACAAGCACACGCAGCAAATCCGTCAGGCGCTTTCGCGGCTCGCCGAGAACGAATACCCGAAGGAGGCCGAGCTGCGCGCGTCGATCCGCGTGGGTGAGCCCCGCGTCTCGCTCGAGCGCATCGAGGAGGTGCGGCGTGACCGTTAGAAAAGGGGGACCGCCCGGCGCCTTGCGCTTGGCCGGCTCATCGAGCGGTAACGGGCGCCTCTTCGTCCCCCTTGGCCCTCGCAGGCCGCCGAGGCGAAGCCTCGTCGACCTGCCGCTGGTTCTCTTGGTCGGCGCGCTCTCGGCGGCCGGGGCCTGTGGCTCGCACGCCGCGAGTCATGGTCAGAGCGCGCGTCCCACGGCGCCCGTCGCGCTGCCCCGCGCGGACCCCGGCGCCGCGAGTGAGTTCGACCAGGGCGTCGCTGTCATGAAAATGGGCAGAAAGCACTACAAGGACGCACGCCAGCACTTCACGAAGGCCGTCGCGCTCGACGGCAAGCTCTTCGAGTCCTGGCACGACCTGGGCGTCGTCGAGACGGGGCTCGGCAATTACGACAAGGCCGTCGATGCCTTCCAGAAGGCGCTCGACATACAGCCCGGCTCCCGCAAGACGATCCTGGCCTATGGCGAGAGCCTGCGCCGCGCCCACCGGCCCCAGAAGGCCGCCAAGGTCTACGCGAAGTGGCTCGACGGGGAGCCCGGGGACGCAGAGATGCGGGCGAGGTACGGACAAGTCCTACGTGAGGCCGGCGACCTAGAGGAATCCCTCGAGCAGGCGCGACAGCTGCTCTCGCAGGGCTCCTCCGGGGAAAACGTGGCCAAAACGGTCATTGCTTATAACGCTCTAGGGCTCACCTACTATAAAATGGGGAAGCTGGATCTTGCGGAAACCGCCTTCCGGAAGGCCGCGGATTTGGACGCGCAGAGCGCGTTCGTTTGGAACAACCTGGGCCTCGTCGCGTTCGATCGAGGTCACGACCAGGAGGCTTTCCTGGATTTTCAGAAGGCATCGGAGCTCGACCCCAAGTACATGCAGGCGCGCCTCAACAAGGCGGTCGTGTACCTGGACTGCGGGGACTACAAGCACGCGCGCGACGAGCTCGTCGAGGCCGTGCGCATCGATCCGAACGACGCTGAGGCCGAGGTGGCGCTGGGCGTCGCGGCGCGTGGTGCCGGCAGGCTCGACGAAGCGCGGCGCGCCTACGAGCGCGCGCTCGACATCGAGGAAGACTACGCACCGGCGCTCTTCAACCTGGGCGTGCTCTACATGGACTTCGACAAGGACAAGGCCAAGGCCAAGACCTTTCTCACGCAGTACGCGCAGTCGGGCGACGCGACGGACGGCAAGAGGCAAGAGGCCGAGGCGCGCCTCAAGGAGCTGCAATGACGGCCCTCGGGCGCGCGCTGCTCTCGTTGGCGCTGATGGCGCCGCTGTTCGCGCCCTCCGCGGCGGGCGCCAAGCCCGGGCGGCGCGCGCGGCCGGCCCCGGCGGCGTCGACTCCCGTGGCCGAGCGCTCGGCCAGCGTGGACAAGCCCGCGTCCGTGCGGGCCGCCAAGGGCGATGACGCCGCCCCGAGCGCGTGGGCGCCGGCGAGGACGGCCGACGGCAAGACCATCAAGACCAAGACCTACACGTTCGGCGCCATGGACGTCGAGGGCAAGCTCAAGACGCCACAGCTCCTGTACTTCCTCAACCGCGTCAAGCTCGAGCTCGACATGTCCGCCCCCGATAAGCGCTCGTTCATGAAGGAGCTCGCCAAGAGCGCCGACGACAAGAGCCTGTGACGATGAGCCGCCCAGCCAACCACCGCTCCGCCCCGCCGCCGCCCGCCCCCGCGGGGCGACCGCTGCGCCTCACGGCCCCCGTCGAGACGCTGGGCAGCGCGATCCTGCAAGTGGTCGCCGTTTGGCGCGGTCGCATCGTCGGCTATCGCCTGCTCATGCGGCGGCGCAAGGTCACGATCGGCTCGCACGTCGGCGCCACGTTCAACACGCCGCGCACCGACGGCCGCAAGCGCTACGTGCTCCTCAAGCCGCGCCGCGGAGGCGGATACACGCTGCGCCTCGCGCCCAACCTGCGCGGCGAGGTCCAGACCGGCGCCGGGCCGCGCGACATCGGCGCCGTGCTGGCCGAGCCGCCCCTCGGCCGCGCCAAGGGCGACGTCCGCGAGGTCGCGCTCGTTTCGGGCGACCGCGCCAAGCTCACGTTCGTCGAGAACGCCGACCTGCGCATCGAGATCCGCTGGGTCGACCCGCCCGAGGTGCTGCCCAAGCCCAAGGTCGAGGACCCCGTGATGTTCCAGACGCTCGTGGGGACGTCCCTCGTGCTCAGCCTCTGCGCGGCGCTGCTCGTCTTCCTCTATCGCGCGCCCGAGAAGCCCCTCACCGTGAGCGCTGAGCGCGCCGCGAAGATCGAGGCGCCCGTGCGTGAGATCGAGAAAAAGGCCACGGCGCGCCGCGCCGCCGAAAAGCAGGAAAAGGAAGAGAAGAAGAAAGAAGAAGGCCAGATGAAGAAGGCCAAGGAGAAGTCCGGCAAGCTCGGGCGCGAAGACGCGACGGAGAGAGACACGGTCATTCCCAAGGGCGAAAGAGACGTGCTGCGCGAGAAGGTCTCGAAGGTCGGCATCCTCGGGCTCATCGGCAAGGAGCGGCCGCAGGGCTCCGGGCTCTCGAAGCTGTTCGCCGAGGACACGGGCGTCGAGCAGGCCGTCGCGGGCATGGCGGGGGCGAAGATGGTCGCGGGGCGCGGCAACGGCGGCCTCGCGACGAGCGGCGCCGGGCCGGGCGGCGGCGGCACGGGCTTCGGGCGTATCTACGGGGCGGGCAACCTCGACACGGGCGGACGCGGCACGCACGGCAAGGGGCGCGGGCCGAAGCTCGCCGAGCGGGGCGAG